>CAJYKO010000453.1 GCA_913775215.1 uncultured Devosia sp.
AACGGGAACCCGGTCGACACGGAGAAATTTCCCTACAAGCTGCGCTGGATGGACCGGCTCAACGCCTTTGTCGCCGATCGCCTGACGCTTGAAGAGCCATTCGTGCTGATGGGGGACTTCAACCTGATCCCAGCGCCGATCGATGCGCATGACCCGCAGGCCTGGTGGGGGGATGCGCTCTATCGGCCCGAAAGCCTCGAACGCTTCCGGGTGCTGCAGAACATGGGCATGACAGATGCGCTGCGGGCGATGACCGCCGAGCAGACCTTCACGTTCTGGGATTTCCAGGCCGGCGCGTGGCGCCGCAATGCGGGAATCCGGATCGACCATCTGATGCTCTCACCGCAGGCGACGGATCGGCTCGATGGCGTCACGGTCCACAAGGATGTGCGCGGCTGGGATAAGCCAAGTGACCACGTCCCTGTGGAAGGCCAGTTCAGCTTCTGATTCTGCCAGTCTCTCCGTCTTGACGCCCCGCGAGCCCAGGGACATGGATTGAGCATGATCGTCGCGCGGCACACATCGCCATGAGTGAACAACAAGCCGACTGGCTCGAAAGCGAGCCGGCAGGCGCCGAGGTTCTCCATGTCGACGTTCGGGGTTATGAGGGACCGCTCGATCTGCTGCTCGATCTGGCCCGGCGGCAAAAGGTTGATCTGGCTTCGATCTCGATCCTGTCGCTGGCCGAGCAATATCTCGACTTCATCGAGACGGCGCGGGAAGGGCGGCTTGAAGTGGCCGCCGACTATCTCGTCATGGCAGCTTGGCTCGCTTACCTCAAAAGCCGGCTCATGGTGCCCCAGGCGCCGAGCGATGAGGAACCCTCGGGCGAAATGCTGGCGGCGATGCTGCAATTCCGGCTCAAACGGCTCGAGGCAATGCGGCTCGCGGCGGGGCGCTTGCTGGGCCGCGGTCAGCTTGGCCGCGAGATTTTTGCACGGGGCGCCGGCGAGGCGCTTGTCGTGACGCGAAAAGCCAGGTGGGAGGCCAGCTACTACGAATTGCTCAAAGCGTACTCGGCTCAACGTGAGCGCGGGTCCGTCACTGAATACAAGCCTTTCGTCAGGACCGTCTGGTCGCTTCAGGACGCGCGCGAAATTTTACAGCGGCTAATCGGCGACAGCGCGGAGTGGATCGCCATGGATCATTATCTCGCAGAATATCTCGCAATCCCAAAAGACCGCTCGACCATTCGGGCCTCGACCTTTGCCTCAAGTCTGGAACTAGTGCGCCAGGGCGAGATCGAAATCCGGCAGTCCGAGACATTTGGGCCGATCCTGATGCGGCGTAAACAGGTGCAGCAGTAATGGATGGTGACGGCCCGCCGATGAGCGTCCGGGAGCGGCAGCTTCGTATCGTCGAGGCGGTGCTTTTCGCCTCCCCCGAGCCGCTATCGCTTGCCGATATTGCGCCCTATGTGGGCGAGGGTGCCGATATGTCCTCGCTCATCGAAGCCCTGCGGACCCAATATGCCGGCCGCGGCGTCAATCTCGTGCGACGGGGCGACCGGTGGGCTTTTCGCACTGCGGAGGACCTGGGCTTCCTGCTGCGCCGCGAGGAAGAAGAGACGCGGCCGCTCTCCCGGGCAGCCCTGGAGACGCTGGCCATCATCGCCTATCACCAGCCGACGACGCGCGCCGAAATTGAAGAAGTGCGCGGCGTCGCCGTCGGCAAAGGCACGCTAGACCTTTTGATGGAAGCGGGATGGGTGCGGATGCGCGGCCGTCGCCGCACGCCCGGAAGGCCGGTGACCTATGGAACGACTGAGGGTTTTCTCGATCATTTCAGCCTCGAAAGTCTAACTGATCTTCCAGGTCTCGATGAACTCAAGGGGGCAGGGCTCCTGTCTTCGCGCTTGCCTGCCTCGCTCCAGATTCCGCTTCCTTTCGATGGCGACCTTCGGGAAGATGAGGATCCGCTCGATCCCGACGATCAGGGCGACAGTGGTACGGAGAGAGAGTAGCACTGGCGTTTTCGTGAGTGGCAAACACCAACACGTTCTTGTGTTTGCCCGCGATTGAACCTATTTCTGGCGCTATGTATCGCGTGTTACGCGTTCTAGAAGTCTAGGGAGATCAACATGCACGCGCCATCCATTTGGGGCATCCTCGTCGTCGCCGTTGTCGTGGTTCTTTTGTTCGGCCGCGGGAAGATCTCCGGCATGATGGGCGAAGTTGCATCCGGCATCAAAGCCTTTCAGAAGGGCATGAAGGATGACGATGACAAGCCAGTTGACCGGGTCACCACCACTGCCGACCTGAACGCCCGCGAAGCCGAGCGCAAGGACGTCTGATCCTTCTCGGCCCGACTAGCGACTTAGCGTCGCGCCCGGAGACTATTCTATGCTCGGTCTAGGCTGGACAGAGATGCTTGTGATCGGCGTCGTGGCGCTGATCTTCATCGGTCCAAAAGATTTGCCCGTCGTCTTGGGGCGGCTCGGAAAATTCATGGGGCAGATCCGCCGCATGGGTAACGAGTTCCAGCGCGAAATCAATCGAACCACCGGGCTCGATGAGGTGCGCAATCTCAGGAATTCGATCACCTCGCCGCTGAAGAAGACCGCTGATGAAATTCGGCGCGAATTCAACACGATGACGCCGACTGGCCAGCAGCCGAGCGGCGTGATCAAGCCGGCAGATCCAAAGGTCGAGAGTGTCGTAGACGAACTCCGCACGGCGGCAGGCATGCCGGTCGAGAAAAAGTCGAACGATGCGCTCGCCACGGAATATGGGTTCAAGCCGAGCGATACCTCGACTGGTCCGGTTAAGGCTGCTCAGGTGAGCGCGCCCAAGCCGGCAGTTCCGGCGCCGACGGCTCCGGTCGCTTCGACCGACCTTGCGCCTATCGAGACCGTGGTTGCTCCGAAGCCGAAGGTCGTGAAGGCGGCCCCTGCAAAGAAGCCAGCGCCAAAAAAGACTGCGGCCGCGAAGACCACAGAGGTCGAAGTGCTCGCCAACACGCCTCCTGCGGTTGGTGGCGAGCTCACCCCGGTCGATGCACCAAAAAAGGTACGCAAGCCTCGCGTAAAGGCTGCTGTCACCGCGGCAGAAGCGGAGCCGGTTGCTCCGGCCAAGAAGCCGCGCGCGCCCCGGAAGAAGCCGGAAACTCCGGAAGAAGCGAAGTAAGTAGATGGCCGACGTCAAGCAGCCGCAGCTCGAAGACAAGAACAAGCCCGAGGTCGAGGATGAACTCGCCGGCAGCGAGGCGCCGCTTCTCGAGCACCTGATCGAACTGCGCAAGCGACTGATCAACTGCGCGATCGCCGTGGTCGTTCTGATGGTCGCCTGCTTTCTCGTATCGAAGAACATCTTCGATATTCTGCTTGGGCCCTATCGTGGCGTTTACGCCAATGACCCCACCCACAAGATCGAGCTGATCTATACCGCTCCGCAGGAACTGTTTTTCACCGAAGTGAACCTCGCCTTTTTCGGCGCGATCTTCCTCGGCTTTCCGTTCATTGCGTCCCAGATCTACATGTTTGTGGCGCCAGGCCTCTACAAGCATGAGCGCAGGGCCTTGTTGCCTTATCTGATCGCGACGCCGGTTTTCTTCGTTCTCGGCGCGCTGATGGTCTATTTCATCGTCCTGCCGATGGCGCTGCATTTCTTTGCCAGCATGCAGACCGAGGAAATTACGCTGGTGCCGCGCGTGTCCGAATATCTCGGCTTCGCGATGACTCTGATCTTGGCTTTCGGCGCCTGCTTCCAGCTTCCGGTTGTGCTCACGCTTCTGGCGCAGATCGATCTCGTCAATGTCGAGATGCTCAAGAAAGGGCGTCGCTACGCCATCGTCGGCATTCTGATTGTTGCCGCCCTGATCACCCCTCCAGATCCGATTTCCCAGATCGGGCTTGCCCTGCCGATGTACGCGCTTTACGAACTGGCAATCCTGTCCGTTCGCATGGTCCAGAAGCGTCGCGAAGCGGCATTGGCGGCACAGGAAGCCGAGCTTTCCGGCTCATCTAGCGACTAATCGCATCGCGTCCCGCCGCGGTGCAGCAAGTTCTGTCCCGCGGCACTGGCAGGCACGCCCGGGATGGTTTGATCCAGGCCTGCGCTAACCAGAGGCGGGCAGGGGCCCGTGGTGACCGATGTTCGATATCAAGTGGATTAGAG
>CAJYKO010000454.1 GCA_913775215.1 uncultured Devosia sp.
TCGAGGGCAGTTCAAAGCGCGCGCGGAGCGCTTCGACACGGCCGTCAGTGCCGCCAGGACGCAAAACCGGACCACTGGCGATCGGGGTCGGGCGATCGGCTGGCTTGTCATCGAAACTGGCAAGCGCGGCCTTGAGCGCCAGGAATTCGGGATGCTTGGGCTCGAGTTCGGCAAGGATCGGGGCCGGGTCATCACTCTTGGCGAGGCGCTCGAGGAGGGCTGCCTGATCGATGGGCTTAGGCTGAATGTCGAGGTTTTCGCTGACCGATTGCGGCTTGATGCGGCCATTATAGAGATGGTTCGCATAGCGCATGACCGCGCCGGAAAAGGCGGTTTCAAGCCCGGCCAAAGCGGTCGGTTCGGCGCTCGAGGCGCGGTTGAGATCGATCTCGGCGGTCAGATAGTAGCTCGGGCGGAGGCCTTCGCTGGCGGCATCCTTGAAGAGCGCAATGATCTTTTCGGCGGCGGGAGAAAAGGTGACCTTGCCGCTGCCAGCGTCGTTAAGCCAGATCGGATCGAAATGGCGCTGGCCATAGAGATAGTAGAGCTTTTGCGCGTCTTCATAGCGCTGCGTGCCGGGCTGGGCGGCGCCATAAAGGGAAGAAAGGCCAGCCTTGATGGTGCGGGCGAGATCGTTTTGTGGAGGCGCGATGACGATAGGCTGGACGGCAAGACTTGCCACCTGCTGGCTCATGGCTGGCTGGCCGAGGGACGCCGCTGCAACGAGGGCAACGAGACTGACCAAAAGCTTCCGCATAGCTACTCCTATCGTACTGGAAAGGCCGAAAATCTTGGGAGATTCGCGTCCTAGTCCTAAAATTCATTACTCATGAAATCTTAACGGGAGCAATCACTCGCAAAAGAGTGAAGTGGCTCTGTTGCGAACGGGTCACGATCCATGCGGTCGCGTCGGTTCCGACTGACGGCGAGGTATCTTGGCTGAGCGCTGCAGTGGTGGTCAGACCCGGAGAGATGTCCAAGATGCAAGGGCACGTTGCTATGCATCTAATGGCGGCGTTGGAGTGGGAAGCCGAATGGCGGCTTAACAGCACACTGGTTGTGAAAGCGGACGACGCCTCAGCTGTTTTGACTGACCGGCTACGTTGGCACGCCGGGGACATTGCGCTACCGTTGGGTCATGAGCAAAACGTCCCTTCTTTGGCCGGGCGTGCCCCTTGCGCTGGGTTCGGCAGTCCTGTTCGGCGCGTCCGCGCCGCTTTCCAAGCTCCTGATCGGCTCAGTCGATCCATGGCTGTTGGCGGGTATTCTTTACCTCGGAGCCGGTCTCGGACTGGCCATTGTCAATCTTGGGCGCCCATTGGTCGGGCTGTCATCTCCAGAGGCACCGCTTAGCCGGACTGACCTGCCCTGGCTCGCTGCAGTGGTCGTATTCGGTGGTATGCTTGGGCCATTGTTCTTGATGCTCGGTCTGTCGCAGACCAGCGCCTCTTCGGGCTCAATGCTACTGAACTTCGAAGGCGTAGCCACCATGACCATCGCCTGGATCGTATTCAGGGAGAACGTCGATCGGAAGCTCATGCTGGGCGCCTTGGCCATTCTTGCCGGCGCTATCCTGTTGTCCTGGACCGGCGATGGCCTGAGCCTAGACACAGGCAGCCTGTTCATCATAGCGGCTTGCCTGAGCTGGGGCATTGACAACAACCTCACGCGCCAGCTTTCGTCAGCAGACCCGGTTCAGATTGCCATGATCAAGGGGCTGATCGCCGGCACGACCAATCTTGTCCTGGCGCTGTCGCTCGGGGCGGCACTACCCGGCGTCGGCCTGATCGGCGCGGGTGCTCTGGTCGGGTTGCTTGGCGTCGGGGTGAGTCTTGTCATGTTCATGCTGGGTCTGCGCCACCTCGGGACGGCTCGTACGGGAGCGTATTTTTCGTTAGCGCCGTTCATAGGAGCCGTGCTGGCCATCGTCATCTTCCGAGACGCTATCACCTGGCAGTTGGCCGGAGCCGGCATATTGATGGCTATTGGATTATGGCTGCATCTTGCGGAGCGGCACGACCACGAACACGACCATGAGGCTCTTGAACACGACCATGCCCACATGCACGACGCGCATCATCAGCACGATCATGAGGGCCCGACCACCGAGCCACACTCCCACTGGCACCGGCACGAACCCATGCGACATAAACATCCGCATTATCCGGACTTGCACCACCAGCACGGGCATAGTCACGGTTAGCGCTAAGGCGTCCGCCTCAAGCCACGTCAATGGCCGCTTCTGGAAGGTTGCATATCCGGTCTGAACGGCCTGAGTGGGGTCGAAATCTGCCTACGCCCCCCTGCCCGTCTGCACTTCCAGCACATTGACCAGCCGCCCCAGCAATTCCAAAAACTGCCCGCGTTCCGCCGTCGAAAATTGCTCAAGCAGCAGTTCGTTGAGGGCGCCAAGGGCCCGGTCCATGTCGGCGATGCGTTCGTAGCCTAAGGGCGTGAGAGCGATGAGGGCGCTGCGGCCGTCGTCGGGATTGGATTTTCGGGTGACGAAACCATCGCGTGCCATGCGCTGGATGGTGGCGGTCATGGTGGGCTGTTCGACTTCGGCGGCTTCGGCCAGCGCCTTGGGCGTATGCGCGCCGCCCGATGACAGCGCCAGCAGCACCGGCACATAGGCGGGGTTGAGCCCGATGGGCGCCAGGATGATTTCGCGCTCGCGGGCCAGAAGACGGGCGGCCCAGCTGAGCTGATCGACGGCACTGCGTTGCGACATACTGAGCCTACTCAGGACTTTTGGCCATTTAGGCGCGAGCGGCTGATTTGGGCAAGGGAATTGCAGGGGGTGGGGAAAGCCCACCTTCTGTCATCCCGGCCTTGAGCCGGAATCCATCTCGGGATCTCGGGATGGGCCCCCGCTCAGGGCCGGGGTGACATCGGGTGTGTAGTGATGTTGGTGTTCATAGAAAAAAGGCGGGACTAAAAGCCCCGCCCAATCTCAAAAAATTATTTCGACTTGTTGGCTAGCTCGATGGAATCGAGGATCACCTTGCGCGCATCGGCGAGGTTGCCGATCCGGTCGATCTTGGCCCATTTGCCGGGTTCGAGATCCTTGTAGTGCGTGAAGAAGTGTTTGACGCGCTCGAGCTGGATTTCCGGGAAATCCTGGATGTCTTTGATATTGTCGTACATGCGGGTCAGCTTTGAGACCGGCACGGCGATGATCTTTTCGTCCTGGCCGCCATCGTCTTCCATGAAGAGGACGCCGACGGGGCGCGAGCGCACCACAGCGCCGGGCACGAGGGGGCGCGAATTCATCACGATGACATCGAGCGGATCGCCATCGCCGCAGAGCGTATGGGGCACGAAGCCATAATTGCCGGGATAACGCATCGGCGTATAGAGGAAGCGATCGACGAACAGCGCGCCGCTATCCTTGTCGATTTCATACTTGATCGGCTCGCCGCCCAAGGGGACTTCGATGATGACATTGAGGTCTTCGGGCGGGTTCTTGCCGGTCGGAATGGCGTCGATGTTCATTTGGCTGAATGTCCGGGTTCGTCGGAAGATGCTGAACTCGGGCGGTTCTGCCGACAAAGATGGGCAAAGGCAAGACGGAAAACGGCCCAAACACCCCCTTCCTGCCCCTTGGTTAAACAGGAGAACCGCTCAGACAGGGTTCATCTTGTTTTGTGCACAATGGTTGGGTCAATTGATCGGCCAAGGCCAACGAGGACGCTTTGTCATGCGCTATCCCCTTCTTCTCGCCCTGACGCTCTGCGCCAGCCCCGCTTTTGCCCAATCGGGCATGACCAGCGCCTATACCGATCTCGATATCGACCAATGCCTCGTGCTCGAAGCCGACGACTTTGGCGCGAGCTGGGCCTGCCCGGGTTATAAGGGATTTCCGGTAAAGGTGCAGGAAGGGGACCTGCGCTTTTCGATCGGCTATGGGTTCAACCCGGACGACAATGCCGGTGGCGGCCAGACCCTGCCGCCTTTCAACAATCTGGGCAGCAAGCTCGAATGGCGCCTCTCCAATGCCAAGGGTTACTTTTTCCCGATCGCCACCATCGTGCGCTACACCACTGCGGACCCGGTGACGGGCGAAGACAAAGGCCAGGTTCTGGCCGTGACGCAGATTGCTGAAGGCAATTCCTGTCACATCGCCTATGTCGATGCGCTGGCCAATCCCAATGCCAATGAACTGGCGCGGGCGGCGGCCGACAAGGCCGGCGATTTCAACTGCGCCACCGACGAGCCGGAAGTGATCGGGAAATTCACCGCCTATTGAGCGGATTCATCCTCGGTCTCGGTCTTTTTCTGCCCGCGGACCTGGTTGCGCAGGACGGTGCGGTCGCGGCTCGAGACGCCGATCAGTTCGGCAATGCGCCAGACCATATTGTCTTCGAGTTCGTGGTTTTCCTTGTCGGCAAAAACCACGGTCCACATCATGCGGATGACTTCGATGCGATCTTCCATCGACAGGCGGGTGATGCCCGAGGTGAAGTGATAAAAATCAACCGCCTCGGCATCGCGAAGCGCGGCCTGCTTGATCAGGCGATCAACGCTTGGCTCATCGAGATCATAATGATCCATCAAGGCGCCGCGGATCACTCGCCGCTCCTCGTCTTTCATCGAGCCATCGACCGCAGCCAGATGCACCAGAAGCGCAGCGACCGAGAGCTTTGGATCATTGGGATCGGACGATTGTTCGGTCTTGCCAAACAGACGGGTCAGAGCCTCGAACATGGCAGCGCCTCTTGCCGGAGAAGAATCAGGACGATGTGGCGGAAGCCAGCTGGAAAAGACTGCGGCAGAACCTTGGTTCCCTCAATCATGAGATTGCCATTTCACATGGTCTTGACCTCGCCTGATGCAGCTTGGTCACACTGATTCCTGCACAGGGCAGGTGAAAAGGGACTCGACTCTTGTTCTGGCTTGAGTCACCATGTTCCTGTTTTGTTCACATAAGCGATTACACCATGCCAGCCCCCGATCACCAACAGCGCCTCGCCGCGCTGCGGGAAACCATTGCCGATATTGAGCGAAAGCCGGCGCTGGCGGAGACGCCAGACCGCTCGCTCGATACCAGCGATGGCAGCTTTCCGCGCCTTTCGGGAGGCTTGTTGCAGGAGATTTTTACCGACGCCTTGCGCAATGGCGGGGCCAGTCTCGGGTTTGCGCTAGGACAGGCAAAAACTCTCCTGACCGCCAAGCGCATGGCCGTGCTTTACCTGCAACTGGAAAAGGACGGACAGACCTTTGGCCTGCCCTATGGACCGGGACTGAAATCCTTCGGCTTTGATCCGGACCAGCTCATTCTCGTGCGGACCAAAGACATGCGCGACCTTTTATGGGTTGCCGAGGAAGCGCTCGCATGTCGCGCCGTTGCCGGCATCGTTGCCGATATCGGCGCCCATCCGGAGCCCCTCGACTTTACCGCCAGCCGCCGGCTCAGCCTGCGCACGGCCGAAAGCGGCACCTCGCTTTTCCTTCTGCGCTACGGCACCGAACGGCAGGCCAGCGCCGCGCATCTGCGATGGCGGCTCAGTCCGCATCGTTCGGCCCGAAGACCGTTCGACGAGAAAGCGCCCGGCGCAGCCCGATGGCGGCTTGAACTGGAAAGGGGCATTGCAGCCCGTCGCAATATGAATTGGGTCCTCGAGTGGACGGAAAATGGCTTCAATTCTCTCCCAGATTGGAAAGACGGTCTATCCCGGCCTCTTGCACGACCGCCGCTTTCTCGTCCTCACCCTGCCCTTTTGGCCAACCGACTATCTCAAGCGTCGGGATCCCAGCCTCAAGCCGCCGCTGGCGCTTTATGAAAAGATCCGCGGCGGCCTGCGCCTTGCAGCGCTCGATCCCGAAGGCGTGCGCGAAGGTCTCCGTCTTGGTCAAAGCCTTGCCGATGCCAGGGCACTGCTGCCGCACCTGACGGTTCTACCTTTCGAGGCTGAATTTTTTACCGCGGCTTTCGCCGATTTTGCCGATTGGCACTCCAATGCCAGCCCGCTGGTCGGTGTGCTCAAGGACGACAAGCCCTTTGGCGATCTCGTGCTCGACATTACCGGGGTCGACCACATTTTCGGCGGCGAGCGCAAGATGCTGCACTTGCTGGTCGCCCGGCTTCGCGCGCTTGGCTATTCCGTCAATGGCGCTGTTGCCTCGACCATTGGGGGGGCCTGGGCGGCGAGCCGCTTTGCGCCCAACACCATCATCGAGCCCCATAGCCTCGACCAAAGCCTCGATGTGCTACCGATCGCCGCCTTGCGGCTCGATGAAAACCAGCTCGCTCTTCTGGCCCAGATGGGTCTGAAAACCATCGGCGAATTGCGCCTGCGCCCCCGAAAGCCCTTGCTGGCGCGGTTCGGTGCCTCGCTCATCCTGCGCCTCGACCAGGCCTATGGCCGTATAGAAGAACGCATGGTGCCGCGACTGCCGGTGAGCGAGCATTTCGTCGAGCGCAAATTTCCAGACCCGATTTCCCTTCTGGACGACGTGCTGCTGACAGCACGGGATCTGGCGCAGGACCTTGCAGCGCATCTGGAAGAGCAAGGGCTCGGGGCCCAAGCCTTTCATCTGTTTCTTTATCGCGTGGACCATAAGGTCATGACGCTCTCGCTCAATGCCGCGCGCGTGACGCGCGATCCCTTGCACATTGCCAATATGTTCCGGCATCGGGCAGAACGGCTCACTGAGGAAAATTACGACCCCGGTTTCGGCATCGACATGGTGCGTCTGGCAGCCAGTTCGCTCGACCGGCTCGACGCGGCTCAGCTTGGCGCGTTTTCCATCGCTTCGGGCGCCGATATGCTCGATCAGCTGACCGATCGCCTGGCAAGCCGCCTGGGCGCCGTTTCAGTCCTCAAAACCGAACTCGTTGAAAGCCACATTCCCGAACGCGCGGCCCGGCTGACCCCTGTTTTTGGTCAGTCCAAAGGTCAGGAGACCGCTTTTCCGGACCTCGAACGGCCGCTTCGCCTTCTGCCTCTCCCGGAGCTTGTCGCCATCAATGCTGAGGTGCCAGATGGCCTTCCCGCCTCGATGATCTGGCGGCGCCAGCAATATCGGCTGGTCAAGGCAGCGGGGCCCGAACGGCTGAGTGCGGAATGGTGGCGCCGCCGCGAGCGGCTCAAACTTGCGCCCGATCCTAAGCCCGAAGAACCCAAACCAGGCGAAAAACCCAAGCCGCCTCCTTATGTTCCGGACCTGCCGCTTTTTGATCCGGTGACCGGTATGCGCGACTATTACGTGGTCGAAGATCGCGACGGTCATCGTTTTTGGGTGTTTCGCCTCGGGCTTTATGGCGGACCTGTCCACCCAACATGGTATCTGCATGGATTTTTCGCATGAGCAAGATTGTCGCTTTCAAGCGGAAAAAGCTGAAAAACCAGCCTCGCCAGAAGCAGACACCAGCCTTTGCCGAACTGGTCACCACCAGCAATTTTTCTTTCCTGAGGTCCGGTTCGCATCCCGAGGAGCTGGTTTCAGCGGCCATGCATCTCGGGCTTGCTGGGCTCGGCCTTTGCGATCGCAACAGCTTTGCCGGCGTCGTGCGCGGCTATGTGACGGCGCGGGACCATAAGCAGGTCAATCCCGCCTTTCGCTATCTGGTGGGTGTTCGGCTCGGTTTTTCCGATGGTACGCCGGACGTCATTGCCTATCCCACGGACCGGGTGGCCTATGGGCGACTCTGCAAGCTGCTGACTGTCGGCAACAGGCGCGGCGAAAAGGGCAAGCCCGATTTAAGGTTCGGTGATCTTTTCGGCTATAGCGACCCCGCTTCCGCCGACGAGCAAGGCCCGCTCGAAAACTATGCCCAGGGACAGCTCTTTATTCTGGTGCCTGAAGAGCGGGACTGGGAATTGACCCAAAAAACCCTCGAACGCCTGACCGCTGAGGCGCCGGACCGGGTTTGGGTAGCCGGAGCGGCACGGTTGGACGGCAAGGATAGGGCCCGGCTCAACCGCATTGATTTTTTGGCCAAGCGCCATGGCGCGCGGATGATGGCGAGCAATGACGTCGCCTATCATGACCCAGACCGGCACATGGTTCTCGATGTCGTCACCTGCATCCGCGAGCATATGACGCTTGAGGAAGCCGGCTTTCTGCTTTCGGCCAATGCCGAGCGCCACTTGAAGCCTGCTGGTGAGATGGCACGGCTCTTTGCCGAACACCCCGAGGCGATTTCCGAAACCCAGCGCTTCATGGCACGCATCCACTTTTCGCTCGATCAGCTGAAATACAATTATCCCGAGGAAACCATCGGCAATGGTGAAACCGCGCAGCAAACGCTTGAGCGCCTGACCTGGGAAGGGGCAAAAAAGCGTTTTCCCGATGGCTTTCCGCCAGATGGCGAGGAGCAGATCAAAAGGGAGCTCAAGCTGATCGCGGACAAAGGCTATGCCGCCTATTTCCTGACGGTCCACGACATCGTGCAATTCGCCCGTTATGAAAAAGGCATTCTTTGTCAGGGGCGCGGCTCGGCGGCCAATTCGACCGTCTGCTATTGCCTTGAAATCACTGAAGTCGACCCCAGGAAAGCCAATCTGGTCTTTGGCCGTTTCATTTCGACCGAACGCGACGAACCGCCCGATATCGACGTCGATTTCGAGCACGAGCGGCGCGAGGAAGTGATGCAATATGTCTATCAGAAATATGGCGGACGGCGCACAGGCCTGACCGCCAATGTCATCTCCTATCGTTCCAAGAGCGCCATCCGCGAGACGGCCAAGGTTTTCGGCATTTCCGAGGACACGATCAGCGCCTTCAATCAACTCCATTGGGGTTGGGGGTCAGGCGTCGATCTCAAGAGCGTCGGGAATATCGGCTTGAACCCGGACGATCCCGTACTGGCACAGATGTTCGAGGTGGTAAAAATCCTGCGTGGATTTCCGCGTCATCTTTCCCAGCATGTCGGCGGCTTTGTCATCACGCGCGACAGTCTTGAAAGCCTCGTGCCGATCAGCAAATCAGCCATGGACAGCCGCACCATCATCGAATGGAACAAGGACGATATCGACGCGCTCAACATTTTGAAGGTCGATATTCTGGCCCTCGGCATGCTGAGCTGTTTGCGGCGTGCTTTCGATCTGATGCGCGATCATTACGGCCATGATGTCAAACTGGCTCAGCTGCAAAACGAAGAATATGCGCACCCCGAAAGGGCTGTGCCGGTTTATGACATGACCAACCGCGCCGACACGATCGGCGTCTTCCAGATCGAAAGCCGGGCGCAGATGTCCATGCTGCCGCGCCTCAAACCGCGGGTCTTTTATGACCTAGTGATCGAGGTAGCGATCGTTCGCCCCGGACCGATCCAGGGCGGGATGGTCCATCCCTATCTGCAGCGCCGTCTCGACAAGAGCTGGACACCGGACCCGGACGATCCGCTCGACAAGGTGCTCGAGAAGACGCTCGGCATTCCGCTATTCCAGGAACAGGCCATGCAGATGGCAATCAAGGGGGCGGGGTTTTCCGAGGGCGAGGCCGACCAATTGCGCCGGGCCATGGCCTCATGGCGGCGCACCGGCAAGATCAACATTTTCAAGGAGCGTTTTATCGAGGGCATGGTGAATAATGAAAAGCGCCAATATAGCCGCGAATTTGCCGAGCGCTGTTTCTCCCAAATTGAAGGCTTTGCCGAATATGGCTTTCCGGAAAGCCATGCGGCCAGCTTCGCGCTTCTGGTCTATGCCTCGTGCTGGCTCAAATGCCATTATCCCGATGTGTTTCTCTGCGCCCTGCTCAACTCCCAGCCAATGGGTTTTTATGCGCCAAGCCAGCTGGTGCGCGACGCAACGGAGCATGGCGTCGACATCCGGCCGCCCGACATCAATGTCTCGACCCACGATTCAAGCCTTGAGGACGGTGGCTGGAACGTCATCGACCACCTCTGGCCGCGTCACACCATCATGGCCAAGGATATCTGGAGCAAGAAGGCGGTGCGTCTGGGCCTTCGGCAGGTCGAAGGCATCGCCAAAAAGGATATCGAGCGGATCGTCGAGATCCGCGCCATGGGCGAATATACGTCCATCCGCGATCTCTGGCTGCGCACCAGTATTTCTATCTCCAGTCTCGAAAAGCTCGCACGCGCTGATGCCTTTTCCGGCTTTGGCCTCAACCGCCGCGAGGCGCTTTGGGCGGTAAAAGGGCTGGTCGGAACCCATGGAGCTGACACGCTGCCGTTATTCGCTGCTTCCGGACCCGCAAAAAGCGAGAGGGAAGAACCAGCCGGCCTGCCTCTGATGGCGCCGGGCGAGGAGGTGGTGCACGACTATGCGACGCTCTCATTGTCGCTCAAGGGGCATCCTGTGCAGTTTCTACGGCCAATGTTGCAGGAGCGGGGCGTGACGCGGGCGCAGAATTTGATAGGAGTGACGCCGGGCCATCGGGTGGAAGTGGCCGGGCTCGTTTTGGTGCGGCAGCGGCCGGGGACGGCGAGTGGGGTAATCTTCGTGACGCTCGAGGACGAGACCGGGGTCGCCAATATCGTGGTCTGGCCCAAAATGTTCGAGAATGACCAAATGCGCAAAATCCTGCTTTCAAGCCGCATGCTGGCCGTGCGCGGACAGGTGCAGCGCGAGGGGATAGTGGTGCACATCATTGCCGAGGACATGGTGGACATGACCCCGCAACTGCTCGATCTCTCGCATGGCAAGGACTTTGGCGACAAGGTCGTGGCGCGGGCCGACGAAGGCAAATCAGGCCCACCGGGCAGCCATAGCCGGGATCGCAACGCCATTCGTGAGATCGAACTGGCGCGCCGCCGCGCCTATGCCGCCATGCCCAAGGGCCGCAATTTTCATTGACAAGATCAGGCGATCGCGCTGATCTTTTCGGCGAGATCGACATCCTTTTGCGTGATGCCGCCGACATCGTGCGTCGAAAGCGTGATCTCGACCTTATTATAGCTATTGGACCAGTCGGGATGGTGCTCCGCCTTCTCAGCCAGCAGCGCGACTTGAGCCATAAACCCAAATGCTTCGGTAAACGTCTTGAACTTGAATGAGCGGCTGAGTTTTGTGCCCTCTGCGTTCATAGACCAATCTGCAAGCCTGGATTTTACAGCCTCGACCTGCGTTGCTGACAAACGTCGGCTCATATGACCCTCCGGCAATTTTGCGCGCTTGATTAACAAAGACTTCACCCTGAAAACGGGAAAGTCGGACAAGAGTTCGGGAGTGAAGCAGGATTGAAGGCGAAGTTAACCAAATCAGCGTTGTCTCGCCCGTAATGAGAGGCGGTCATTCCAAGGATGGGGTGGCCAAAAGCCACTGCCCTGTGGCACTCGCCAATGCTTGCGACCGAAGTCGGAAGATCGGCCCTCAACAGATGAGGCTAGGCGGACCGTTATGTTCCAAGCCGCGCACAAATTGCTGCCGCCGGTCGACTATGTGTCGCTGATCCGCTCGCTTTATGCCGATCGGCTATCCATGCTGCTTGGCGCCTATGGCTCTGCGCTTGCAGCCGGGGTCGCCGCGCTCGAGGCGAATTCGGCCCAGCTCGCAAGCATTGCCGTGTTGTTCATTCTTGTTGGAGCCGTGCGCCATCTAGACATGCGCGCCTTTGACGATGCCAAAATTGGCGACGACGACGTCGAGAGCGCGATCTACTGGGAGGGCCGCGCGACAATTGGCGCAGCGGCGATCGCAATAGTCTACGGCGCCTGGTGCTTGCTCAGCTTCTGGGTCGTCGATGACTATTTTGCAGAACTGACCGCAACAAGCGTTTCGGTCTCCGTGCTCGTTGGTGTTGCCCAGCGCAATTTTGCCATTGATCGCCTGATGACGATTCAGGTGTTGCTGATAGCGCTCCCACTGTCCTTGGGGCTCCTTCTCACTGGCGATATATTTTATGCGCTTCTGACGCTGCTGCTCCTTCCGTTCTTCGTCTCCCTGAGAAAAATAGCTGCAAATTCCCGCGATGTGCTGCTGCACGCTGTTCATGGTCGGAACACTGCCTCCGCTCTCGCCGTGCAACTCGATACAGCTCTCGATACATTGGCCCATGGGCTATTGATGCTCGATCAGAACCGCATCATCGAGGTGGCTAACGAAACTGCGCTTGAGGCCTTTGGCATCGACAAGCCGAACGACTGGATCGGGTGCCCGCTTTACGAACTAATCGACCACGCCCTTGAAATGAACGCCATGTCGCCGGCAGCGGCTCGCCGCATGCAGGTGCTGATCGATACTGGTGCGACAGGCAAGGTGCTGATCGGAGACAAGGCGGGACACTATCACGAAGCCTCGATTTCTTCTCGTGACACCAAGGTCGTGCTGCTGTTCGAGGATATTTCGGAGCGGATCGCAGTCGAAGAGCGCATCAGTCACATGGCACGGTTCGATGCGCTCACTGGCCTTCCCAACCGTGCCTATTTTGCCCAGCTTGTCGCCTCGGCGCTTGAATCCCGGCTCGATCAAATCGAGCAGGGCACAGCCTCGCTTTTTGTGCTCGATATCGATGACTTCAAGCATATCAATGACACTTTGGGTCACGTGGCAGGCGACCAGCTGCTCAAGGAAGTCGGCCTTCGTTTGTCCACGATCCTGCCGCGCGACGCCTTGGTAGGGCGTCAGGGCAGCGACGAGTTCGTCGTCTTTTTCATCGCGCATGGCAACGAGGACATTATCGAAGCCGAGGCGAGACGTGTCGTTGCGGAGTTGCACCGGGCATACCGCCTGCCAAGCCGCGAGTTGAGCATCGATGTCAGTCTCGGCTCGGTGTCTTCGACCGACCGTAACGACGATTTCGAGCAGTTGATGATCAAGGCGGATCTTGCGCTTAACGCCGCCAAGTCCGGTGGCAAGAACCGTATCGTGCAGTTTCACGCCCGCATGGACACCGAGTATCAGCTCCGCCAGCAGCTCAAGATCGATCTCAAGGCCGCCATCGCCGATGGCGGGTTGCAGCTTGACTATCAACCCATCGTCGACCCACGCGAAAACCGGGTCGTCGGGTGCGAAGCCTTGGCGCGCTGGAAGCATCCAACGCTCGGCACGATTTCGCCGGGCGTTTTCATCCCTATTGCCGAAGAGACCGGGATGATCACCGATCTCACCCGTTTCGTCCTGGCCAAGGCCGCGAGCGATTGCCGCACCTGGCCCGAAGACATGCGTGTTGCCGTCAATATTTCGGCCCGCGATTTCCGCTCCTGCAATGTCAGCGAACTGGTCAACGACACGCTCGAAAGGGCAGGCCTAGCGCCGGAGCGGCTCGAAATCGAAGTGACCGAAACAACCGTCATCCAGCAACGCGATGCGGCCGCCTCGGCACTGCTTGAATTATCAAAGCTCGGCATTGGCATTGCGCTTGACGATTTCGGCACGGGATATTCCTCGCTGAGCTATCTCAGCGCCCTGCCCTTCACCAAGCTCAAGATCGACCGTTCGTTCCTTGCCGATATCGAAACCGACGACAAGGCGCTCAAACTGCTCGCCAATGTGGTCAAGCTCGGCAAGGACCTCGACCTTATCGCCACCATCGAAGGCGTCGAAACCGAGCGGCAACTCGAACTCGTGACGGGGCATACCGGCGTCGATCTGATCCAGGGGTTACTCTATGGAGCCCCGCTCAGTTACGACGCCATTTCGCGACTCCTGGAAAGACAGCATTCCCGTCAAACCGTGGTGCCCCTGCGGCTCGTTTCCACAAATAACTAAGCAAAACCTCGTATATTAACCATGCGGCGATTGGCGCCTTTGGCTACGTGTTAACACGTTGTTAACCTCCGAAAAATTCGGATCAGGGGCGACTAGGCATGGCGATTGACAAGGACAGCGCGGCGGCAGCCCGCGCCGGTGAACCATCGCGCTTTTCCGGCGCCCTCATCGATGTTTTGGACGATGTCAGCTACGCGCGGGTCGATGCCGGAGTGATCGACGACCCCATCTATAAATTGCGTTATCGCGCCTATCGGCGTGAAGGGTTCATGGACCACAATGCCGAAGAAATCTGCATCGACGACCTCGACGAGACGGCCAATGCCATGAGCTTTGGCATATACATCAAGGGTGACCTCGTCAGCTCGATCCGGCTTCACCACCTGACAACGGAGCACCGGCGATCGCCCAGCATGAAGGTGTTTCCCGATATTCTGGAGCCGCTGATCGACGACGGGATGAGCTTTATCGATCCAAGCCGGTTTACGGCCGACTATGAAGCCTCGCTGGCCTATCCAGCCCTGCCCTTCCTCACACTGCGCGTGGCGGCCATGGCCTCGGTGCATTTTCACGCCGACCAGACGCTGGCCATTGTCCGTCCCGAACATGGCGCTTTCTACAAGCGCGTTTTCGGTTCGGTGCCGATGAGCGAAGTGCGCGCCTATCCCGGGCTCCACTTCCCGGTGACGCTGCTGGGTGCAACGGTCGAATCGATCCGCACGCGCGTCGCCCAGCGTTTTCCGTTTTTCCTCTCCACATCCGAGGAACGCGCGGAGCTGTTTTCCCAAAGCGTCAAGCAGGGCGCGCACATGCGAATCAAGGCTTCGGCACGGCACGCCTATGAAAGCGCGCGGGCGGAACTGGCTGACATCTGAAGGCTGGAGAGAAGAGTGGTGCCGCTTAGGTGACTCGAACACCTGACCCCATCATTACGAATGATGTGCTCTACCAACTGAGCTAAAGCGGCGCCGGCCGGGCCTTGGCCCGGCGGGATGGAGGGTCTTTTACTGTTGGTTTTCGGCCGGCGCAAGAGGCAAGGCAGGCGTCTTGGGCGACAATTCTGCTGGCTCGACCGGAAGCGCCGGAGGCAGGCTCACCGGGCGGGCATTGCTCGTGACCGGCACTTTCCACTCAAAGGCATCAAGCTTGCCAGTAACGGGGGAAATCGGCTCCCACTCGTCGCTGACCAGTCCATCGGCGGTCCAGGCCGGATCGCGGGCGGCGCGGAGGCCTCGGGCAAGCCATTCGCGGGCCTTGCCCTGATCCCCACTTTCACCTGCCTCGATCTCGGCCATCAGGCTCGCAACGCCCTGGGTCAGGTCGGGACCGGCATAGGGCATCAGCACATCGCGGGCGAGCGGCCAATCATAGGCATCGATAGCCGCGCGGGCCATGGCCATGGCGGCCGCGCGATGTTCGGGCGGCATATCGATGATTTCACGCATGCGCTTGAGACGATCGACCGCCGAAGCGCCAGGCTGGGCGTTAGCATAAAGCGCCGCGACATCGGGATGGCCGGTGGAACGCCAGATGCGGCGAAGAAGGCTCATCGCCTTGCGGCTCTCGCCCTGACTGATATGAACCCGGGCGGCGATAAGGGCGGCAGGCACGAAATCGGGCAGAAGTTTCAGCGCGGTGAGCGCATGTTCAAGCGCCATAAGGGGTTGGCTGATTTCGGCTTCGCGCGCCCGGGCCGTTTCGATGACCGCCTGGCGGCGGCGCTTCCCGGCGCGGGCCTCGCGACCCGAGGGCGCTTCGCCATTGACCATGGCCACCGCCTCTGCCCATTGGCCGCGTTGGACGAGATCATCGAACACTGCTTCGCTCGCCCAGCTGCTTTCGGGCGAAAGGCTCATGGCTTTGCGGGCAAAGGTGAGAGCCGCCTCGGGGCGCTGCTGGGCCCGGGCCTGGTCATAAAGGCCGGTCAGCGCTGCGAGCGCTGTCTTGTCGCTCGCGATCAAGGCGCGATAGTGCTCGCGGGCCGCGGGCATATCGCCGACGGCAAGATCGGCTCGCGCCTCAAGCAGCTTTGCTGCGCTATTGTCCGGCAGGCGGGCCTGCGCCTCGCGCGCCAACAAGCGGGCGCGGGCGGGATCGCCAGACTGAAGAGCGATGACTGCGTCGGAAAGTGCTTCGACGCCCTGCTCACGCCGTCGGGCGCTGCGACGGCGCGCCATGGCGCGAGGGGCACCGATAAGGCGACGGACCACTGCCCAGACGAAAATGACGAGGGCCGCAGCGAGCAGCAGCAGCACGACTGCAGTGCCGAGCCGTGGCTGCATGCGATAGCCCGCCAGTTCCAGCGTCAGCGTACCGGGGAGCGCCATCAGCCAGGCGGCAATAGCGGCGATGACGAGACTGCCGATGATCCAGAGCGCAAGACGAATCATGCCCCGTTTCCTCCGGCGAGTGCTGCCTGGCGGAGATCGGCTATAAAACTCTGCGCTGCCGCCAGATTGGCGATGTCCGTACCGACACTGCCTGCGGCGGTGCGCATGGCTTCGGGCAGCGCATCGAATTCGGTCTTGGCGGCAATGAAATCGCTGCGATTTATGGCCCCCTCAAGCCGCGCGACCGTGGCTTCGGGTCCATCGCCATCCACCGCCTCGGTCGGGCGAAGCGCAATGATGCCGCGGAACCAGTCGCCAGCCGATTCCTGCCAGCTGGCATTGGCCGGGGTCGGACGACCAGCCAGAATTTCGGGCAACACGGCATCGAAATCGCGTTTGACGAGATCGGGACGCTTGAGGCCGGTCATGGCGTTGGCCAGGATCGGCTGCGGAATGTCGAAATTGGGCAGCGCCTGGCGAAGCGCTGCCACCTCGGCGTCATAAGCGCTGCCAGTCGCAAAGGCCGAATCAAAGCCCGATACGATCAACGGCATGCGGGCCTGACCGGCTTCCGCGGCGGAGCCAGCACTGACATCGCTTTCAAGATTGCTGAGTTTTCCGGAAACGCTGTCGAGCTCGGTGCGCGTCTCAGCCGCATTCTGGCGCAGGCTGGCAAGATCGGCTTGGAGGCTGGCAATCGCCGCTGTTGTTTCGGCCGATGCTTCGGGCTGAGCTTGGGGCGCAGCGGACAAGGCCTCGACCCGCGCCGTCAGTGCGGCAAGTTCGGTGGCTAACTGATCCGTTCCGGGCGCTGATGATGCGCTGGATGGGGACCCTCC
>CAJYKO010000455.1 GCA_913775215.1 uncultured Devosia sp.
TTTGCAGCGGGTCCGGGATCAGGCGCGAACTTTATTTCAGTCGCGGCTGCCGTATTTCAACTCCCCGCCCGGATAGGCGCCCCCATCCACCGGCCATTCCGCCCGGCCCTGCGTGGGAGCCGTGTGAATGGCGGAATGGGGAGACTATGCCGGAGGTTTTGGGTGGCGGGGAGAAGATGGATAAGTTTTTGGGGTTAGGTGGGGGTGGTTCGGCGTAAGACGAAGACGCGGTGACAGCGATCGGTTGAAATCGGATCGCGCCACTATCAGTCATGTCCGATAATTTGGTTTTCCCGGATTGAGCTGGGAGAAGACGGAACCGGCGATGGTCTGCAGTTTTTCGGCGGAATAAGGGGCGGTGATGGTGCAGGTGAGGACGTCATCGGCCCAGAAGAGGGCGGTGTCGAGACCGAGGGTGGCGACTTCGGTGCGCGGGGCATCGGCGGCGGGGCGCGGGGTGATGTAGAGCGTCAGGCGCTCGCCATTGGTGTCTTCATACATGAGCTGGGCTGCCTTGCCGCCGGGGACATCTGCTGCGGGCAGCAGACGGCCGCCGAGGAAGGTGAGGCCAGAGGCCGTCAGATCGGGCATGGCGAGATTGGTCTGGAGGCGATTGGAGAGCCAGGACGAAAGATGCTCCTCTTCGTCGCCACCGACTTCGACAGCATGGCGCTTTTCGAGGACATAGACGGTGTGGGCGCTGACGGCATCGGCGATGAGGCGATCGGCGATGGCCGGCGTGTCGGTGTTGCCGCGGATGAGCCAACCGCCGCCGAGGCCGAGGCCGAGGAGGACGATGGCGGCGGCGGCCTGGGTCCAGAACCGGCTGCGACGCTGATCTTGGGCGCGGGCGAGACGGCTTACCAACAGGCGTTGTGGCACGGGCTCGGCACCGGCCGGGGCGTAAAGGGTGCGGATGGCATCGGCCTGGCGCTGGAGGAGCGCGATTTCGGCAGTAGCATCGGGATTGGCCGCAAGGAATGCCTCGACCTCTGCGCGGCGCGCGGCGTCGAGTTGCCCATCGACATAGGCCATGAGCGTATCGCGCGTGATGTCGCTCATTTGACGGTCCTCAGATGGGGTTCAGCGGGTGCGCCGGTCAAGGTTTTCAGCGTCGCGCGGGCGCGGCCAAGGCGGCTCATCAAGGTGCCGAGGGGAATGGCGAGAATGTCGGCAGCCTCCTTATAGGCAAGGCCTTCAAGGGTCACCAGAAGCAGAGCCTCCTTTTGCTCGGGCGGCAGGGTATCGATGGCGCGAGCGAGTTCGGCAAGCGCGACATGGCCGGGCTGGGCGGCGGGGACCGCCGGCTCGGGAATGCTTGAGAGATCAAGCGTATCGCCGCGGCGGCGCTGCCCGCGAAGGCTATTGCGGTAGAGATTGACAAGAATGGTGAAAAGCCAGGGGCGCACCGGCCCAGAAGGCCGGAACAGCCGCCGCCGGGAAATCGCGCGTTCGAGACAATCCTGCACAAGATCATCGGCGCGATCGCCGTCCCGCGTCAGCGCCCGCGCATAGCGGCGCAAAGCGGGGACGGCGTCTTCGATCTCGTGCAGGATGTCAGCCAAAATCGGCCTCGGGATTATTCGATCGCAAGATGCCAGACGCCGCCGACGCCGTCACCCTTGGTGTCGCCGGCTGCAGTGTCTTCATACCAGTAGTAAAGCGGCATGGACTTATAAGCCCACATTTTCGTGCCGTCGGTACGCTCGACAATGGTGAAATCGCCCTCAGCCTTGGCTGAGGCATCGGCAAAGAGCGGCGGCCACTTTTCGGCGCAGGTGTCGTAGCAGTTGGAGACGCCTGCCGTGTCCTTATCAAAGATGTAAAGCGTCATGCCATTGGTATCGGTTAGCACCATCTTGCCGCCGATGTCGGTGGATTTGACGGCGCCGCCGAGATAGTCGGTGGCAAAAGCCGGGGCGGCCGCGAGGGCCAAGGCGAAGGCGCCGGCCAGAACGGAACGCAGGATCATGATCTGTCTCCTCAAAGCGGCCGCATGATGCGGTCCGCAAAGAGACGAACACCGGGGACAGATTTTTAATCCTGGATTTTTGGAATTTTTCGACGCGAGGGGGAAAGCCCTGAAAATCTTGGGATGGATCCCGGATCAGGGCCGGGATGACAGGCGGTGGGACAGGCCCTGAGCGCCCATTCAGGCTTCTTCGGTGAAGCGGACGGCGCCGATATGGGGGAGGTTGCGATTGCGCTGAGCGTAGTCGATGCCATAGCCGACGACGAAGCGATCGGGGATTTCGAAGCCGAGCCATTTGGCGTTGATTTCGGTCTCGCGGCGGCTGGGTTTGCTGAGCAGCGCGCAGACTTCCATGCGGCGGGGATGGCGGGTTTCAAGGATTTCGAGGACGTGTTTCAGCGTATGACCCGTATCGATGATGTCTTCGACGACGAGCACGTCGCGGCCGGCGATTTCCCCTCGAAGATCCTTGAGGATGCGGACTTCACGGCTCGATTCCATGGCATTGCCATAGGAGGAGGCCTCGATGAAATCGACTTCCACCGGCAGGTCGAGTTCGCGGACGAGATCGGCGATGAAGATGAACGAGCCACGCAGAAGGCCGACGACGACGAGCTTGTCCGTGTCGGCGAAGTGGGTAGAGATTTCCTTGGCCAGGGCCTCGACGCGGGCGGCGATCGACTTGGCCGAGATCAGTTCATCGACGACATAGGGCTTTTGGGTCATGGCAGATCCGAGTCACGCGAGAGGCGGAACTGTTAGCAGACCGTTCGCTTTGAGGGTAGCCAAAGCGGGAATTGGGTAGTGAATGGTGGTTGGGATGATACCCCCACCTAACCTCCCCCTGATAGGGGGAGGGACCGGCTGGTGGTTTGGGTGGCATCTCGCTTGTCGTCACCAACCGGCCTATCCGGACGAGCCGGGCAATGACGGTGGTTAGGCGCCAGCTTTACCGCGGGAGAGCGGTTTTGCCCATCAGATCCAAATCGATGGCGCGGGCAGCCTGGCGGCCCTCGCGGATGGCCCAGACGACGAGGGACTGGCCGCGACGCATGTCGCCGGCGGCGTAGACCTTGGGCTTGGACGTGCGGTAAGTCATTGTGTCGGCGAAGAGATTGCCGCGCTTGTCGTAGTCGGCGCCGAGTTCGGTCAGCATGCCTTCATGCACCGGGCCGGCAAAGCCGATGGCCAGCAGCACGAGGTCGGCCTTGATGATGAATTCGCTGCCGGGGATCGGCTGGCGCTTGCGGTCAACGCGGGCACATTCGACGCCGGTGACCTGGCCCTTGGCATTGCCTAGGATTTTCATGGTGCCGGCGGAGAACTCGCGGATGGCGCCTTCGGCCTGGGAGGACGAGGTGCGCATCTTGACCGCCCAATTGGGCCAGTTGGTCAATTTGTTCTCGAGTTCGGGCGGCATGGGGCGGACGTCGAGCTGGGTGACGGCGA
>CAJYKO010000456.1 GCA_913775215.1 uncultured Devosia sp.
CGCGATTGGGGTCACGCCCGCGATTATGTCCGCATGCAGTGGATGATGCTGCAGCAGGATGAACCCGAAGATTTCGTCATCGCCTCCGGCCAGCAATATTCCGTGCGCGAGTTCATCATCTGGGCCGCCGCCGACCTCGGCATCACGCTCGAATTCACCGGCTCCGGAGAAAACGAGTTCGGCGTCATCGCTGCGATCAAAGGCGATCTCGCGCCGCAAGTACGCGTGGGCGACATCATCGTGCGCGTCGATCCCCGCTATTTTCGCCCTGCCGAAACCGACACGCTCTTGGGAGACGCCAGCAAAGCCCGTGAAAAGCTCGGCTGGTCGCCGTTGATCACTGCCCGCGAGATGTGCCGCGAAATGGTCGAAGCCGACTATCAAGCCGCCCGACGTCATGCCCTCCTCAGCGCGCATGGACTGGCCCTCCCCGTCAGTCTCGCTGATTGAGGTTTCACCATGCACTTCGATCTCACCGGCAAACGCATCTGGGTCGCCGGCCATACCGGGCTCGTCGGCAGCGCTCTCGTCCGGCGCCTCGCACATGAAAACTGCATCATCCTGGCTACGCCCAGAGCCCAACTCGATCTCCGGCAGCAATCCGCTGTTGATGCCTTCATCCGAGATACCCGCCCCGACGCCATCATCATCGCGGCCGCCACCGTCGGCGGCATCCTAGCCAATCAGACCCGGCCCGCCGAATTCCTCGCCGACAACCTTCTTATAGCCGCCAACATCATTACCTCGGCTCACGCGAATGGGGTGGATCGCCTGCTTTTTCTCGACTCCTCCTGCATCTATCCGCGGCTCGCCGCTCAGCCTATTAGCGAAGAGGCTCTCTTGACCGGCCCCCTTGAGCCGTCCAACGAAGGGTACGCCATCGCCAAGATCGCCGGCATCAAGCTCGTTCAGGCCTTCCGCGCCCAATATGGCCGGGACTATATCTCAGCCATGCCGACCAACCTCTATGGCCCAGGCGATAATTTCGATCCGGTTTCGAGCCACGTTCTTCCAGCCCTCATCCGTAAAATTCACGAGGCCAAACTGGCCTCCGCGCCATCCACCCCCATCTGGGGCAGCGGCGCGCCGCGCCGCGAATTCCTCCACGCCGACGATTGCGCCGATGCGCTGGTTTTCCTCTTCAAGACCTATTCAAGCCGCGATCCCATCAATATCGGCTCGGGCCACGATCTTCCCATCATCGAGCTTGCCCATCGCATCGCAGATATAATCGGCTATACCGGCGCCATCCTCACAGACCCGACAAAACCCGATGGCACTCCGCGCAAACTGCTCGACAGTTCGCGCCTCCGCGCGCTCGGCTGGTCGCCACGCATCGATCTCGAAACCGGCATCGCCCTGACCTATCGCTGGTTTCTCGACAATTTCGCCGCGGATCCCCATGCCATGAGGCCCGCACACGATATCCAACAAAACCTGATTGGAAGCGCTTGAACCCTTGCCCGTCTCTGGCTATAACGCCGCCACATCGCGCAGCGGCGGGTTATCCCGTCGCATTCCCGAGCGATGAATATCATGCCGGAGTATAGCGCAGCCTGGTAGCGCACCTGCTTCGGGAGCAGGGGGTCGAGTGTTCGAATCACTCTACTCCGACCAATAAAAGCGGGCGTCGCCAATTTTTGGCGGCGCCCGTTTGCTTTAGTCGCTTCCAAGCCCATGTCCTGGCGGAACACCCCTGCCTTTTGCTCGTTAGGCTCATCGACGAGTAAAGGGTGTCGCAATGGGTTCTCTGTTCGGTCCGCGCTTGGATCCGCGTGGTGTCGAATTTCGGCTGTGGGCGCCTAGCGCCCGGGCCGTCACAGTCATCTTTAGAGATAGCGCAGCTCTTCAGCTCGAAAAGCACGAGGATGGCTTCTGGCGCGGTCTTGCCCCGCACGCATCCGCAGGCACAGAATACAAATTCTGCATCGGTGACCTGGAATTTCCCGATCCTGCCTCGCGCCAGCAGGTGGGCGGCACGCGCGGTTGGAGCGTGGTTTGCGCGCCGCTCAGCGCGCCCATGTCCCTCAATCCGCTCCGCCCCTGGCACGAAACCATTATCTGCGAAGTCCATATCGGCACCGCTTCGCCAGAAGGCACCTTCTTGGGCCTTGCCAACCGGCTCGAGCATTTTCGCGATGCTGGTTATACCGCGCTTGAAATCATGCCGATCAACACATTCCCCGGCGAGCGCAACTGGGGATATGACGGCACGCTGATCTTTGCACCCCATGCCGCCTATGGCAGCCGTGACGATCTTCGCGCCCTTGTCGATCGCGCCCACGAACTCGGTCTCTGCCTTATCCAGGACGTCGTCTACAATCACTTCGGCGAAGTCGACAATTTCTTTGAAAAATACGCGCCCGAATGGTTCGACCGATCGGTCAAATCCCCTTGGGGTCCCGGCATAGATTACACCCGCGAAACGGTTCGCAAATTCTTCTATGAAAACGCCTGCATGTGGCTCGGCGAATTCGACTTCGATGGTCTGCGCTTCGACGCCATCCACGAAATGAAAACCGAGTGTCGCGGCGCCTTCCTCAGCGAACTCTCGCAGACTTGCCGCTCGGTCAAGAAGCACGCCAAGCTCATCGTCGAAAACATGGACAATGTCGCTTCCTGGCTGGATCGGGACTGCGATAATAAGCCGGAGAAATTCACTGCGCAGTGGAATGACGATATCCACCATGTGCTCAATTATGTCGTCACTGGCGAAAGCAAAAATGGTTATGGCGAGGGCGAAAGCGACCCGATCGCCGATCTCGAAAAGGGCCTTGCCGACGGTTTCGTTCACGATGGCGAAGCCGGCGATGACAGCGATGGCCGCACCCGCGGCGAACCCGCCAGTCGCCTCCCCCCGGCAGCTTTCGTCTCTTACGTGCAAAATCACGACCAGATCGGCAATCGGGCCGATAGCCAGCGCCTGCCCGATCGGGTCAGTGCCGAGAAGCTCGATTTCCTGCATTTCACCATGATGCTGGCGCCCCAGATCCCACTCTTTTTCATGGGCGAAGAAGCGCACCTGCGCTCCCCCTTCCCCTTCTTCATCGATTTCCCAGAGCAGGAAGCCGAGGCCAAGCGGCAAGACCGCGATCGCCAGATGCGCGAGATATTCAAGGAAGATGTGGACGAAGATGGCCTTCCCGATCCCAATGATCGGGCCACGTTCCTATCAGCCAAGATCGATTGGGAGGCCTTCGCTTCGCAACAGTCCCAGGCCGCGCTTGCCCGCTTCAAGACGTTGAATGCGTGGCGCAAAAGCCATCTTTGGCCGCTCGCTGCCACCACCTGCCTCGACGCGCGCAGCGAGCGCATCGGCCGCGCCATTCGGGTGTCCTGGCTCTATGAAGCTGGTACGCTGGTCATGGCTCTCAACCCGTCCGACACAAGCCACGACCTGCCTTGGGCCATTGCGGAAGATGTACTCTGCACCGGCATATTCGAGCGTCGCCCCGATGGTGTCCGCTTGGGATCCTGGAGCGCCATCGCCTGGAGTGTCGCGGCAAAAGCCTGACCGTCAACACCGAGACCTCGGGGCGCCTAACTCAGGCGTCTCGGCTCGCTTCCATGGCTTGCGCCAATTCGAAGGATTCATCTTCGTTGAGCGCGACGCCATCCTTGAGCACGCCCCAGTGGGGCTGCCAGAGATTATCACGCTGCAGCGTCACGACCACTTCGGGAAACCCGTGTAACGCCTTGGCGGCCTCTGCCGCCTTAAACGCGTCCTCGACACTATCATAATCTGCTTCGTCGGCATCGACATCGCCGCGCGAGGGCCACCAGACGGCTGCAACCACCCGACCCTCGGCATTTTCCTCGATCCCGACCGTCACGGCATCGCCCGCATCTTCACCCACTGCAATTTTCCGATAAGCGTTCATGGTCACCTCGCTGTGCAAAGAAGCGCGGGCACACTTTTTCGTTCCTCCGTCTCACATGTGAAGCCGGGAACCCCTCTGCTCACCCTCGCATTTCTGGCAATGGACGATGGAGACCAGAATGCGGAACCAGGGACCGGTTCGGGATAGGATGCGAGCCGACGAGATTGTTGCGGCGCCTCCGCCCGGCCTTTGTTTTTCTTCCGATTGTGATCCTGGCTGGAAGCGCCTCCGCCGCGGCAAGGGCTTTTCCTATGTCGATGCCGATGGCGAGCCGCCAACGCCGCAACAGCGCAAGATGATCGAAGCGCTGGTCATCCCGCCGGCCTGGACCGATGTGTGGATTTGCGCCGAAGCCAATGGCCATATCCAGGCCACTGGTCGCGACGAACGCGGCCGCAAGCAGTATCGATATCACGCCGATTGGACCGCCCATCGATCGGGCAACAAGTTCGACAGGCTTCTGGCCTTCGCCAATGTTCTCCCGACCCTCCGGGCCCAGGTCGATGCCGATTTGCGCCGCCGCAGCCTCGG
>CAJYKO010000457.1 GCA_913775215.1 uncultured Devosia sp.
AATAGGAAAAGCCGATCCTTGAAGACGGTGTACATGCGCGGATCGGAATCCGAGACAAAGCCGCGCGCCATGCTCATGGCCCCATGGCCGCCATATTGCGGCGCATAAATCTCGGGATGCTTTTTGAAAACTTCCATATTGGCCTCGTTGGCAAAGTGCCACGGAGCGCCCATCCAGGAAAATTCGAACTCGGGCTTGCCCGGCAGGGGCGCCGGATCGGTGAAATAGGACACCGGGTCCATCCCACCGATGGCGATACCGGTCAGGGGATCGGTGGTGATGTAGCTGACGACCGACTGCGCCTGCACTGCACCGAACTGGGCAGAAACGGGCCCGAAAAGCGGCAGAAGCACGGCAAACATGGTTAAGATTTGTTTAGAGGTTTGCTTCATGATCTGGCTCAGGAACGGCACGACGTCGACGGCAAATTTGCCGCAAAGACCTTAATGTCTTCGTAACCACGCTGAGCCGCCAAGGGAGCAGACCATGTTCAAACGCCTCGCCAAGATTGGCGCAATCATTCTGGCGCTCGCCATGCCTGCGGCCGCCCCCGCTTTCGCCCAAGGTTCGCTGAGCGACACCTATTCCGGCCAGGAGCTGGTCGAGAGCGGCCATCAATTCTTCGGGTCCGCTTCGCAGGGCCTTGCCTCGGTCGTCGAAAAGGCCGTGAGCCAGTTTGGCCTGCCCAATGGCTATATTCTTGGCGAGGAAGCCGGCGGCGCGCTCTTCGTCGGGGCCAAGTATGGCGAGGGCAAACTCTATACCCGCAATGCCGGGGAATATTCGATCTATTGGCAGGGACCGAGCATCGGCTTCGACGTCGGTGGCGATGGCTCCAAGGTCATGATGCTGGTCTATAATCTCCAGACCATCCAGGAAATCCTCGGCCGCTATCCCGGCGTCGACGGTTCGGCCTATGTGCTGGGCGGCTTCGGCATGACCGTGACCAAGCGCGGCAATGTCGTCGTGGTGCCGATCCGCTCCGGCGTCGGCGCTCGCCTTGGCATCAATGTCGGCTATCTCAATTTCACCAACGAGCCGACCTGGAACCCCTTCTGATCGCCCGTTCCGATCAAATGTTTTGGCAAGCCGGGGCAATTTCCCCGGCTTTTTCGTGACGGTGAGCCCCAAAGCCGTTAGGGTTAATCTTCGGCAAAGATGGTCAGGCTAGACCGGTCCGGCTTATTAAACCGTCGGGCTCTTCATGCCCGGGCTGCCGGTGCAGCCGGAGAATGCGCGATGCTAATCGAAAACATGATGTATTTTGCGCTGGGCCTGCTTGCTGCGGGGCTGATCGCGCTCATCATCATGCCCGCGGTGTGGAAACGCGCCGTGCGCCTGACCAAGCGCCGTATCGAGGCGGCGACCCCGATCACCCTTTCCGAATTCCGCGCCGACAAGGACCAGTTGCGCGCCGAATTTGCGCTCTCGACCCGCCGGCTCGAAATGAATGTCGAGACCCTGCGCAAGCGCCTCGCCGAACAGCTCAGCGACGTCAATCAGAAGCGCACCGATCTGGGCGCGCTCAAGGCCGAGCGCGACAAGCATCTTGCCGTCGTTACCGAACTCGAGGCGCGCCAGGAAGAACTGCGCGCCCGCATTCTCGACCTCGAAAAGGAAGGCACTGACCTCGCCCAACGCCTCCGCATGCGCGAGCGCGATGTGGAAGTGCGCGAAGGCGAGATCGAAACGCTGCGCACCAATCTGCGTGGTGGCCTGCCCGCTTCGACCTTGGCGCAGGAAGTGGGCCTCGTTGGCGACTATGACGAGGACATGGAGCGGCTGACGACGGCGCTCGCCATCGAACGCAAACGCGCCGCTTTCCTTGAAGAACAGGCGAGGAGCCTGATCGCCCGTCTCGAAAATTCCGATCGCCGATCTGCTGAATCGACGGCCGCGATCGCGGCGATGCGCGACGCCTTGGCGCGGCGCGATGCGGACAAGGAAGAAAACACCGAGGCCCTCACCGCAGCGGAAGCCCGTATTGCGAGTGCGGAGAACCGCCTCAATGCGCTACTTGCCGAAAGCAGCCAGGCTGTGGCTGAAAGCAATGGCCGCGCCGACCAGCTCCTCGCCGACAAGCTCAGCCTCGAAGACGAAGTCGAAAAACTGCGCAAGAAGGTCGCAAATGTCGAATCCTCGATCCTTGCTGATTGGGATACCGAGCGCATGGAAGAGGCGCATCTGCGCGAGCGGCTGAATGATATCGCGGCCAGTGTCAGCAAGCTCGTATATGCCGTCGACAATGACGCGCCGCTCCAGGAAGAGGTGGAGGAAAGCCTCTTCGATCGCGTGCAGCGCTTTGCCGACGATGGAGAATCCATGGGCACTCTCGAGCCGCCGCCAAGCGATGGCCCGCGTCGTGGATCGGTATCGGATCGCCTGCAGGCGCTACGGGAAATTCAGGGGCGCTGAACGCCTCTATCGCGTCATTCCACTGTGATCTCGGTCCTCTGTCGCAATTCGCCAGTGCTGGCGTCGAACACGGCCAGCATCACGGCGCCACCGGCATTATAGGTCACCTGGATCGTGCCATCGACGCTGAGCGACGACAGCACTTGAGCGCCTGCCGGGATGGTTACGGTCTCGGCAATGGTCGGGGGCGGCGCATCGCGCATGACGCGATAGACAATCGCAAAGCCAACCGCCATAAAGCCGAGCAACATGATGCCCATGGCGAAACCCGCCGAACGGCGTGCTTTTCCAATAGCGGCAGTTGCCTCCGGCGTGAGCTCCCTCTCGTCAGGAAAGGGCGTATTGCCGGACTTGTCAGGATCACTCATGGCAGACGAAACCATTTCTGAATTCGAGGGCGAACCGATCGAGCTTGTCGTCGACGAGACACTGGCCGGCGGACGGCTCGATGCCGTTCTCGCCAAGGAACACGATGTCCTGAGCCGTAGCCGGATCAAGGACCTGATCCTCGAAGGCGCTGTCACGATCGACGGCAAGACCGTCAGCGAACCCAAATACCGGCTGAAGGCGGGCGAGACAATCGTCCTTCTTGCCCCACCCCCTGAAGATCCCGAACCAGTGGCGGAAAACATCCCGTTCGATATCCTCTACGAGGATGACGAACTGATCGTGATCAACAAGCCCGTCGGGATGGTGGTCCACCCTGCCCCCGGCTCGCCCAATGGCACCTTGGTCAATGCGCTGATCTACCATTGCGGCGAGAGTCTCAAGGGCATCGGCGGGGTAAAGAGGCCGGGGATTGTCCACCGGCTCGATCGCGACACTTCTGGCGTCATGGTTGCCGCCAAGACCGATCGGGCGCACAAGCATCTCTCAGAGCAATTCGCAGATCATGGCCGGACGGGGCCTTTGCATCGCGCTTATATCGCGTTTGCCTGGGGTACGACGCAGAGCGCTATGGGCAGTGTC
>CAJYKO010000458.1 GCA_913775215.1 uncultured Devosia sp.
GTGAGGAGGATATGCGGCGGCTTGAGGCGCTGGCGGGTGCGCTTACTGGCTGAGGTGTCGCCAGTGCGCGATTCGACGCGGATCGGCAGGCCCATTTCAATGATGGGATTGGAGAGATTGCGATGGACGTCCACCGCCAGCGCCTTTAGCGGCGAGATGTAGAGAGTGTGAAGGCCCTCGAATTTGCCGTCGACGAGATCGGTGAGGCTGGGCAAGAAACCAGCCATGGTCTTGCCCGCGCCGGTGGGGGCGATGAGGAGCTGGCTGGCGCCGGATTGGTAGGAGGCCAGAACGTCGAGCTGGTGCTGACGCGGCGACCAACCGCGCTTGGCAAACCAATTGGCGATGACCGTGGGAAGGCTCGATGGCACAAAAGTTGACAACAGGCACCTACTGCAAATCGGGCTAAAGCCTATATGATGGGCTTGAACCTGCCAAACGGAGCGAACCGATGACAGAAGACTCACGCCCCGACCCGCGTTCCGGGCTCGAACGGTTTTTGGGCGATCGGCCGATGGCGCTCTTTGTGCGGCTCTTGCTGATTTCGCTGTTTGTCGGCTTCCTGATGACCATGTTCGGCTTCGATGCCGCGGACCTCGTGCGCGGCGCAACCGAAGCAATCAGGGATGTGCTGCGCGATGGCGGCCGCATTTTCCGGCAGTTGGGCGGGTATGTGATGACTGGCGCGGCGATTGTCATTCCCGTCTGGATTGTCCTGCGCTTGTTGCGGGCACGCTGATGCTGGGCGGCAAGCTGACGCTGACGCCGATCGATGCGCTGACCGAATTGACGGTTCTGGCACAGCAACTGGCTGCCAATGCCAAAGGGCGACGCGTGGCGCTGGGGCTTGCCGGTGGGCCGGGTGTCGGCAAATCGACGCTGGCGGCGGAACTGGTGACGGCACTCAACGATACGCAGCCCGGCATTGCGGCACTGGTGCCGATGGACGGCTTTCATATGAAGCACGCCAAGCTCGAGGCCATGGGGCAGACCGATTACAAGGGCGCGCCACATACCTTCGAGGCGGCGGATTTCGCGGCGTTTCTGAGCCGACTGAAAATGGCGACGGATGCCGTAAGCGGACCAGGCTATTCGCGAAAAATCGAGGATACGGTGGACGATGCTTTCACTGTGGCAGCCGAAGTGAAGGTGCTGGTCGTCGAAGGCAATTATCTGTTGCTTGAAGATGGCGCCTGGGCCGGGGTCCGGCCGCTGCTTGATTATGCAGCATTCATCACCGTGCCGCGCGAGATGGTGCGGGCGCGACTGATGAAGCGGCATGGAGAAGAGGGCCTTTTCACCGAAGAACGCAACCGCGCGCATATCGAGCGCAATGACCTGCCGAACTATGACCGGGTGATGGAAACAGCGGGACGAGCGGATGTGGTGATCACGCTCGATGTGGCCCAGTGAGGGTCTGGCCGATTGCGCTATCGGTAATCGTCGGTGCGGCTCTCGTCGCAGGCGCGGTGATTTTGAAGCCGAGCCCGTTCCGGGAATGTGTCGGGATTATTTCCGAGGACATTTTCCGGCAGGATCCAACGGCGACGCTCGATCCGCGCGACGTGGAAGCACAGGCCGCGCGGATCTGCTCGGGCGTGTCGTCCTAGGCTTCGCCGCGCGCCCATTCATCAGTTTTGGTGCCGACGAGTTCAGCGATGTTTTTCTTGCCGGCCGCGCGGACGCTCGAAACGAGGCCAGCCTTAATGCGATCGAGGAGATCGAGCCCGCCGAAGACCAGCGCGGAATAAAGCTGGATCGCATTGGCGCCGGCTTCAAATTTGGCGAGAGCTGTCTGCGGCGAATGAATCCCGCCAACGCCGACGATGGGCAGCGCGCCAACGCGCTGGCGCATCTGGGCGAGCCGCTGGGTCGATAGACTAAAGAGCGGCTTGCCCGAGAGCCCCCCAGTTTCATTGGCGTTTTCGAGGTCGGCGACGGGATCGCGGGAGATCGTGGTGTTGGACACGATCAGGCCGTCGAGATCTGTTGCGAGAATGACACGAGCGATCGCGTCCATCGCTGCCTCGTCGAGATCGGGCGCGATCTTGAGCAGCATGGGGACGCGCGTCCTGGCCTTGGCGCGTGCATTGAGCACAGCATCGAGGAGGCGCGAGAGCGCTTCATCGGCTTGGAGATTGCGAAGGCCCGGCGTGTTGGGCGAAGAGATGTTGACCGTCAGATAGTCGGCAAGATCGGCAAAGCGGGTAACGCCGAGGACATAGTCGGCTACAAAATCTTCGCTATCCTTGTTGGCGCCAATATTGATCCCAAGCGCTGCCGGAATACGAAGACCCTTGAGGCGCTCGAAGGCGGCATCATGGCCTTCGTTGTTAAAGCCCATGCGGTTGACCACACCTTCGGCTGCCGCAATGCGGAAGAGGCGAGGCTTTGGATTGCCGGCCTGCGGACGCGGCGTGACCGTGCCAATCTCGACCATTCCAAAACCCATAAGGGCCAATGGACGCGGCACTTCGGCATTTTTGTCAAAGCCTGCCGCCATGCCAATCGGGTTTTTGAGATCAAGACCGCAAAGGCTGGTCGTTAACTCGGCCGGATCGGGCCTCTCCTGCTTGGGCGCGAGACCCATGCGGAGTGCGGTGATCGTCGCGCCATGCGCGGTCTCCGGCTCCATGCGCAAAAGTGCGTCTCGCGTCAGGTTAGCCAGGCCGGCATTGCGCAGCAGGGGCGAAAACGCGGAGAAGATCATTTGACACCTGCCGGTAAACGACACGAGCCGTCCGCCGCAACGCTGATCTGTTCTTCCCAGAGGATATCAGCGACGTCGAGCGGTCCGCCATAAAGGTGCGGAAAGAGTTCGCCACCACGCGATGGCTCCCAGACGAGCCTCTCGCCAAGATCCGCCGTTTTGACCGCAAGGAGCAGCAGGCCCGAGTGACCGGCAAAGTGCAGCCGCAGCGTCTCCCGCAACTGACCAGCCGTGGAAAAATGCATATAGCCGTCCGCTGCATCAATCGGCATTCCGACAAAATGCCCTTCATTCCGGGCGGAAGCAAAAGCAGCGGCAGTGGTAATCTTATAGATCAATTCGGGTGTCGACATGGCGCGAAACTAGCCAAGGGGCGCGCGCTCAGCAAGCGTCATGGCGGCCCCTCTTTACAAAGCCAAGAGGACATTATAACTAGGACAAGTTTCCTCAAATATGATCGACTTCCTTTTTGACGGCTGA
>CAJYKO010000459.1 GCA_913775215.1 uncultured Devosia sp.
GTGAGCTCGGCGATCCCGGCGAGCTCACAGGCCGCCCGCGGCCGATGACGACGCGCGCGCTGATCCTTGCGCCGACGCGTGAACTCGCCGTGCAGATCGAAGAGAATATCCGCAAGTTTGCCGGCTCCAAGCAGAAGCTCGATACCGTGCTCGTGCTCGGTGGCGTGTCGCGCTACCATCAGGTGCAGAAGATTGCCAAGGGGGTCGACGTCGTCGTCGCCACGCCGGGTCGTCTTAAGGATCTACTGGACGACAACAAGATCCGTCTCAATGAAACGCGCTGGCTGGTGCTCGACGAAGCTGACCGCATGCTCGACATGGGCTTTATTGCCCCGGTGAAGGCGATCGCGAAGGCCATTGGCCTGCGCCGCCAGACCATGCTGTTTTCCGCGACCATGGCGGCCGAGATCGAAGACCTGGCCAAGGGTCTGCTCAAGGACCCGGTGAAGGTCGAAGCCGCGCCGCAAGGTTCGACCGTGGTCAAGATCGACCAGCGCGTGATCCTGTCCGGCTCGAAGGCTAAGCGCGGCGTGCTCAATGGCCTTCTCGATGACGAGAAGGAAAATATGGAGCGCGTGATCGTTTTTGCGCGCACCAAGCATGGCGCAGATCGCGTCACCAAGAACCTTGCCATCGACGGGCATGAGGCTGCGGCCATCCATGGCAATAAAAGCCAGAATGCGCGCCAGGCGGCCCTCAAGGGGTTTGCGAGCGGCAGCGTTCGCATTCTTGTGGCGACGGACATCGCGGCGCGCGGCATCGACGTTCCGGGGATCACCCATGTGGTCAATTACGACCTGCCGGACGATCCGGAAAACTATGTGCACCGCATCGGCCGCACCGGGCGCAATGGCGCCACGGGCATCGCGATTACGCTCTGTGATGGTACCGAGCGTTCGAAGCTCCGCGACGTCGAGAAACTGATCCGCCGCACGCTGCCGCTTTCGGGCGACGTCAATATGGTGGAAGAAGCGACCGCTTCTGCGCCACGCCAGCCACGGCATCTGGCCGGTGCACCGGGTGGCCAGCGCACCGCGCGCAACCCGAAATCGAACAGCCAGCGCAAGTTCAACACGCCGCGCCCAGGCGGTGAACGTGGCAAGGGTGGCGCACCCCGCGAGGCCAACGCTGCCAGGGACGCGAATGGTGGTCCAGCTCGTGATCCCCGCAATCCGCTGGCCCCCGCACGCTCGGTAAAGCCCCCACGCGCCGATGGCCTCAAGGCTAAGCCACGCTGGACCACGGCCGCGAAAAAATCTGCGGCGCGCAATCGTCGCGGTGAGGGTTGATTAAAAAGGGCGGCTCATTGGCCGCCCTTTTTGTTTGTATGCTTTGTGTGCCAGACCTCTTGGTCCGTGTCTTCGCTGCAATCCGCGCCTCAGCATAATGTCTTCGCGGAACCGTTAGGTTAGGCCACGGAGGCCATGTAGATCGTGTCTTTGTCGACCTGGGCTTGATCCTCGATGCCGGGTGAGAGACGTTTTAGGAAGCTGAGGGCCCAGTCGTCGACATTGTGTTTGGTCGCGGCGGACCAGAGGGCTTGAAAGCGCTCTTTGCGTTCGTCGAGCGGCATGTCGAGGGCCATGCGAAGGGCTTCGGCGGTTTCGTCCGTGTCGAAGGGATTGACGAGAAGCGCTTCGGGGAAGATTTCGGCGGCGCCGGCGAAGCGGGAGAGCACGAGTACGCCGGGGTCTTCGGGATTTTGTGAGCCGATATATTCGTGCGCGACGAGGTTCATGCCGTCTCGAAGAGGCGTGACGAGGCCGACGCGGGCGAGGCGGTAGAGGCCGGCGAGGCTGGGCTGACCATAGGCGCGCTTGACGTAAGTCAGCGGCGCCCAATCGGGCTCGGCAAAGCGCCCCATGACGTGGCCGGCCATGGCATCGAGCGTGTCGCTGGTTTCTTGATATTCCTTGATGCTGTCGCGGGAAGGCGGCGCAACCTGCAGCAAATGGACATTGCGGCGGAAGCGCTGATTATTGGCAAGGAGTTTTTCGTACGCCTCGACGCGCTGGGGTAGGCCCTTGGAATAATCCAGACGATCGACACCGAGGATCAGTTGCTGGTCGGACAGCGCCCGGCGCATGCGGTGAATCATCTTCTTGGCAGCGGGGCTGGTTGAAAGACGGGCAAAGGCTTCCGGGTCGGAGCCGATGGGGAAGGCCAGGACTTCGGTTTTCGAGAAGTCGATGTTTTCCGTCATCGCGGTGCCGAAGGTCGAGGGCGCCTGGTGCTCGGCGAAATCGGTGAAGGCGGCAACGTCGCGATTGGCTTGCATGCCGATGAGATCATAGCGCGAGAGGTCGCGCATCAATTCGGCATGATGGGGAATGGCGTAAAGTGCGTCGGCGGTAGGGAAGGGTATGTGGAGGTAGAAGCCGATCCGGTTCTTGGCGCCAAGCGCGCGTAGTTCACTGGCGAGTGGGATCAGGTGATAATCATGAACCCAGACGACGTCGTCAGGCTTGAGGAGCGGTTTTAGCGCTTTGGCGAACTGCTGGTTCACCCTGCGATAGCCTTCGTACCAATAGCTTTCGATGGTCGCTAGATCGAGGCGAAGGTGGAAGCTGGGCCACAGGATGGAATTGGAGAAGCCGGCATAATAGGCGCGGTGGTCGTCGGCGGTGAGATCGATCTGAGCGACCTGCAAACCATCGATGTCCTCGAATTGCGGCTTCGACGAAGGGTTCTCGGTGAGCTTTCCGGACCAGCCGAACCAGAAGCCTTCGTGATTGGAGAGGACCTTTCGGAGCGCGACGGCAAGGCCACCGGCAGCAGGGCCTTTGCCTGGCGTGCGATTGGAAATGATGACGATGCGGCTCATAGGTATACCCCCTAGCTAAAAAAACAGAGAACCGGACGCTGGGCGCCCGGGTCGAAACTTGTGTTGAATCAGACGGTCGAAGGCACGGTCTGTTCAGTGCGCGGTCGTCTCGGAGAGGAGCGGCTCATCCTCCCGATGAACAAGGTCGGTCAGTCCGCGGATCAGGGCATGGACCGAGGCCACATCTGCGATACGAAGGCGGGCAGCGGTGTCGCCAGGCCCGAGCTTGATGCCAACACCGCCGAGTTCCTGCGCGGCGCGGAACGCGTCCTCGTCGGTGCGGTCGTCACCAATAAAGATCGGCGTGCGGCCCTTGAACGGTTCTTCTTCCATGAAAGCACGGAGCGCTGCGCCCTTATCGAAGGCAGCGGGGCGGGCTTCGAGAACCATCTTGCCTGGAACAAGAGAATATTGCGGGTGGCTCTCAAGGGCTTCTTCCATGGCGCGGAGACAATCGTCTTCGAGCTCGGGCGCTTGGCGGAAGTGGAGAGCTACGGCGCCCGC
>CAJYKO010000460.1 GCA_913775215.1 uncultured Devosia sp.
CCTCCGGTCTCCTCCCCGGCACGCTCCGCGCCGAACTGATCGAGACCGGCCGGGCCGAAGAAGCCATTCTCACCCTTGCCGATTTACAGTCTGCCGATGCAGTCTTCCTCGGCAATTCCGTGCGCGGCTTGATCCGTGCCGAACTTTTTGAACCGGAGCCGTCATGACGATCACCATCAGCCCCGAAGACGTCCTCGTCGTCGTCGATGTGCAATACGACTTCCTGCCCGGCGGCAATCTCGCCGTCTCTGGCGGCGACGAAATCGTGCCGCTGATCAATGCGCTGGCCAAAAAATTCAAGAACGTCGTCCTCACTCAGGATTGGCACCCGGCAGACCACATCTCTTTTGCGAGCCAACATCCGGGCAAGGCACCCTTCGAAACCGTCGAACTCGACTACGGTACGCAGGTGCTCTGGCCCGACCACTGCGTCTGGCAGACCCACGGCGCCGAACTCTCCGCCGATCTCGACATCCCCCACGCCCAGCTCATCATCCGCAAGGGTTTTAATCGCGCCATCGATTCCTATTCCGGCTTCCAGGAAGCCGACCGTGAAACGCTGACTGGTCTCGCCGGCTATCTCAACGAGCGCGATGTCGGCCGCCTCTTCGTCGTCGGCCTCGCCACTGATTTCTGCGTCGCCTGGACCGCACTCGATGGCGCCGCAGGCGGGTTCGATGTGACGGTCATTGAAGACGCGACGCGGGCGATCGATTCCAACGGATCGCTCGAAAAGGCCTGGGCCGATATCAAGGATGCTGGCGTCGAGCGCATCATGAGCCGCGAGATTCTGGGCTAGCTAAAAGGCCGCCTCACCGACTCAGCTTCACAGAGCCACCTCTCCCCGAGGGGAGAGGAATAACAGGGGGGTCACCAGCCCATTCTTCTCCCCCTCGGGGAGAAGTTGGCGCGTTGCGCCGGATGACGAGGATGCTCTCCCAAACAAAAAGGGCCCGGTGTCACCACCGAGCCCCAATCGCAAAACCCAAAAACTAAACGTTCTTGTCGACACCCTCAGGCGCGGCAGCGCCCGTGGCTCCGCCGCCACGCGCGACGCCCACCATGGCCGGCCGCAAAACGCGTTCGCCGATGGCAAAGCCTTCCTGCACCACCTGCACGACCGTGCCTTCCGGCACATTCGGGTTCGGCACTTCGAACATGGCCTGATGCTTGTTCGGGTCGAACTTCTGGCCCGCAGCCTCGATCGGCTTGACGCCGTGCTTGCCAAGGAGCCGCTGCATTTCGCGTTCGGCCAACTCGAGCCCTTCAATGAGGCTCTTGAGGGTGCCTTCCGCCGTCTCGCGTGTTTCCTGCGGAATGACCAGCAGCGCTCGGCTCAGCGCGTCGGTGGCGCTCAGCATATCGCGGGCAAAACCGGCAATGGCATAGGAGCGCGTGTCAGCCACATCACGCTCGGTGCGCTTGCGGAGGTTTTCCATCTCGGCCGCCGTGCGCAGCACGCGGTCGCGCAGTTCGGCATTTTCGACGCGCAGGGCTTCGACGGGATCGACCTCCGGCTGTGCGGTTTCCGGGTTCTCGGTCTCCGGCGTTTCGCCCTGGGCGGCGTTCTCGTCGCTCATCATATCTGGGTTGACCTCTGTTGGAATTTCTTGCCCCGCATATCGGCCAATGCGGCAGCTTTTTCAATAGCGCAGCGCTTTTCGGCTTCGAAAGCGCGTCAGCGCTTCCCCGCCATCATCCGGGTGAGAACATTGGCCGTATAATCGACCACCGGCACGATCCGCGCATAGTTGAGCCGCGTTGGCCCGATGACGCCCAAGACGCCAACGACCTTATCGTTGGCATCCTTATAGGGCGAGAGAATCACCGATGATCCCGAAAGCGAAAAGAGCTTGTTTTCCGAGCCGATGAAGATGCGCACGCCCTGCGCTTTCTCCGCGTCGCTCAAAAGTTCCAAGAGCCCATCCTGGCTTTCGAGCGCATCAAACAATTGCCGCATGCGCTCGAGTTCGTCGCTCGCCATCGCGTCATTGATCAGGTTCGCCCGCCCCCGCACGATCACCCGCGGCGCCGATGCCGGACTATCCTGCACCAGCGTGGCAATGCCTTCGTCAACGAGTTTTTGCGTCAGCTCATCGAGTTCCGCTCGCTGCTCCATGCGCCGTGCATCGAGCGCTTTTCGCGCTTCGGACAGCGTTCGTCCCACCACATAGTTGGCTAAATAATTGCTCGCCTGCTGCAGCGCCGCGGCCGTGAAACCCGGCGGAAGCTCCAGAATGCGGTTTTCCACCTGCCCATCGTCACCCACCAGAATCGCCATGGCGCGGGAATTGTCGAGCCGCACGAATTCCACATGCCGCAAGACCATGTCGGCCTTGGTCGCGATCACGAGCCCCGCCCCCTGGCTCAGGCCCGAGAGCAGGGAACTGGCCTCGGTCAGCATATCGTCGACCTGCCGCCTGCCGGCATGGCCTTCCATATGCTGGGCAATGCTCCGCCGCTCCGTCTCGTTGACCGCCCCGACTTCAAGCATGGAATCGACAAAAAACCGCAGCCCCTGCTGCGTCGGCGCGCGGCCAGCCGACGTATGCGGCGCCGCGATCAGCCCCAGATCTTCAAGGTCCGCCATGACATTGCGCACCGAGGCTGGCGACAGCTCGGTCTGCAGCAGGCGCGAGAGATCGCGCGACCCCACGGGCAGCCCGGTATCGAGATAGCGCTCCACCAGCCGCCGGAAAATCTCCTGGCTGCGGGCATTGAGGACGCTCAAAAATTCGTCGTGTGGAGAGACCATATCACTTTGAAAGAAATTGCGACCTTAACCTTGCCCTCCCATTTAAGCGCATAGGAGCCAACCGCCAAGCGTCCGGCGCTTGTTCGGCAGCGCGAGGAAGGTTAAGAGGCGGTAAACAGAAAAAGAGATGCCTATCCATGCGGCCATCCGGACGCGCCCCCGATCAGATGCGGGCTGTCACCATCGAGCGCAATGTTTCCCTCAAGGCCGAAGGCTCCTGCCTCGTCGCCTTTGGCAATACGCGCGTTCTCTGCACCGCTTCGGTAGAAACGAGCCTGCCCGGCTGGTTGCGCGGCAAGGGCCAGGGCTGGGTCACCGCCGAATACGGCATGCTGCCCCGCGCCACCGGCACCCGCACGCGCCGCGAAGCCACCGCCGGCAAGCAATCCGGCCGCACCCAGGAGATTCAGCGTCTCATCGGCCGCTCGCTCCGGGCTGTCGTCGATCTGACCGCCCTCGGCGAAAGCCAGATTACCCTTGATTGCGACGTGCTCGAAGCCGATGGCGGCACCCGCACCGCCTCGATCACCGGCGCCTATATCGCGCTGGTCGATGCGATCAAATGGCTTGAGGATCGAAAACTGACCAAGGGCCCGGTGCTGAAAGATTCCGTGGCCGCCATTTCCTGCGGCATCTATCGCGGCACTCCGGTGCTCGATCTCGATTATCTCGAAGACGTGGAAGCGGAAACCGACGCCAATTTCGTCATGACCGGCTCGGGCAAATTTGTGGAAATCCAGGGCACCGCCGAAGGCGCCCCCTTCGACCGCGCAGAACTCGAAGCCCTCATGACGCTTGCCGGCAAGGGTATTTCCGAACTTTCCGAATTGCAGAAGGCTGCGCTTTCCGCATGATTTTTTCGTTTCTGAAGAAGGCTGCGTCACCCGCTACCGACCTCACCCAGAAGGGTGATCCGGGTAATTCTCAGGTTGCGCAGCGACATCTCTCCCTCAAGGGGAGAGGCCGAGCCGCAGGGGCTGTTGAGGGGGGCTTCCTTGCCCCCGCAAAAAATTGCGCCATCTGGAACGACATTCAACGCGCCCTGGAGTCCAAATGACCACGATTCCAAAACTCCGCCGCGGTGATCGCCTCGTTCTTGCGACCCACAATGCGGGCAAGCTGAAAGAATTCCAGGAGCTTTTTGCGCCCTTCGGTCTCGAACTGATCTCGGCCGGCGAGCTCGGCCTGCCCGAGCCCGAAGAAACCGGCACTACTTTTGCCGAAAACGCCCGCACCAAGGCGCACGCCGCGGCCAAGGGCGCCAATATGCTCTCCCTTTCAGACGATAGCGGCATCTCGGTCGAGGCGCTCGACGGCGCCCCCGGCGTTTACACCGCCGATTGGGCCGGCGTGCCGCGCGATTTCAATTTTGCCATGCAGCGCGTCGAGGACGAGTTGCAAGCCAAGGGCGCAACGACGCCCGAACAGCGCCGCGCCGCCTTCAATGCCACGCTTTGCCTCGCCCATCCCGATGGCCGCGACGTCCTTTATGTCGGTCGTTGCGAAGGCACGCTTGTCTGGCCGCCGCGCGGCACGATCGGCCATGGCTATGATCCGATGTTCATGCCCGACGGCCACAGCCAGACCTTTGGCGAGATGACGCCGGAGATGAAACACTCCTGGGCCCCCGGCCTTCCCGGCCTTAGCCACCGCGCCCGGTCCTTCGCCCAATTCGTGGAGAACCAGATTGAGGGCTGAGGGACTGATGCTCGATCCGACATCACCCCCACCCAGCCTCCCCCTCATAGGGGGAGGAGCGCTCCTAGCTTGGGGCACAATCTCCGCAAAATTCACCGGCCTGACCCCTCCCCCTATCAGGGGGAGATTGGGTGGGGGTTTCGGCAATCACCACACTTCGTCCAGCCACAGGTGCCCAGCATGAGCAATCCCAACGACCTGTTCGGCATCTATGTGCATTGGCCCTTCTGCGCCTCAAAGTGCCCCTATTGCGATTTTAACTCCCACGTTCATCGCGGCCCCTTCGATGAAGACGCCTATGTCGAAGGCTACAAAAAGGAGATCGCCCATATGGCGGCGCTCTCCCCTGGCCGCCTTGTCCAGTCGATCTTTTTCGGCGGTGGCACGCCATCGCTGATGTCGCCAAAGGCCGTCGGCACCATTCTCGACACCATCGCCGCCCATTGGCAGGTCGACAGCAAAGCCGAAATTACCCTCGAAGCCAACCCGACCTCGGTGGAAGTCGATCGTTTTCGCGGGTTTAGAACCGCCGGCATCAATCGCGTCTCGCTCGGCGTCCAGTCGCTGCGCGAAGGTCCGCTCGCCGAACTTGGCCGTCGCCACACGGTCGACGAAGCCATTGCCGCGGTCCGCATCGCGCAAAGCGTCTTCGAACGCTCGAGCTTTGATCTCATCTATGCTCGCCCCAAGCAGACGCTTGAAGATTGGGAAGACGAGCTCAAGGAAGCCATCTGGCTCGCCAAGGGGCATTTGAGCCTCTACCAGCTCACCATCGAGCAGGGTACGCGCTATTTCGATCTCTTCAATGCCGGCAAGCTGCAAATGCCGAGCGAAGATCTCGGCGCCGATTTTTATGAGCTGACTCAGGAATTGACTGCCGCCGCTGGCATGCCGGCCTATGAAATTTCAAATCACGCCGTGCCTGGCCAGGAATCGCGCCACAACATGCTCTATTGGCGCTATGGAGAATATGCCGGCATCGGCCCGGGCGCGCATGGGCGCCTGCTGGTCAATCACCAGCGCCACGCCACCGCCACCGAAAAAATGCCCTTCGAATGGCTCAAACTCGTCAACGAGTTCGGCCACGGCATGACCACCGACGATGTCCTAACCTGGGAAGAACAGGGCGACGAATATCTCGTCATGGGTCTGCGTTTGAAGGAAGGCATTTCCCCTTCCCGCTTCATGTCGATCTCGGGCCGCACCATCGCCGAAAAGCAGATCGATGCCCTCAAGGGCTATGGCTTTGTCGAAACCCTCCCCAACGGCAATATCCGCGTGACGGAAAAGGGTTTTCCAGTTTTGGATGCCGTAGTGGCTGATCTGGCGGCGTAGCATAAGGCCCCCTCACCCGTCTCGGCCTTCGGCCGATCCACCCTCTCCCCGATGGGGAGAGGACTAAGAGGCGTGCGCCCGACCCACCTTCTCCCCATTGGGGAGAAGGTGGCGCAAAACGCCGGATGAGGGGATGCTAAAGTTTAGGCCCTTCAATCGTAGTAGCCCCCGTTGGAGCCACCCGCTTCACCACCAGCGCATATTCCACCCGGCCATTGCTCAAAAACCGGAACTGCCCATCCCGCCCATTGAACCCGGATGCGCTGGTCAGAAGCCCAGGATTATAGGGCGGCGTGGCCATCGACAGCGTGTTCACATTGGCCAGGATCGTCGCTGTATAGGCAATGGTCGCCATCGGATGCGGCCGCGTTCCGAACCGGCTCTGGTAGTCGCCTGCAATCGCCGCAAACCCAGCCTCATCCACAGCCGGATAAATCGCCCCAGACAAACCGGGCGTCGAAAGGATTGCCTGGTCCCACGCCCAATCCGCCGATCCTACGATCTGCACCGTATCTCCCTTCACCCCCGCACTCGCCAAAGCCGCAGCAAAGGCGGGCGCACTGGCGCGCTCGGGAATGAAGAACGTATCGATCATGCCACGATCGATCTGCTGCTTGGCCTGCGCCACGATCTGCGCGGCTTCGCTGGGCGCACTGAAAGTGTAAACTGCCGGCGCATTGAACCCTGCCGCCACCGCCTGTTGGCGGAAAGCGGTCGCCAGTGCTTCGCCATAGGGCGTTGATGGAAAAGCCCCGGCAATCCCACGCCGCCCCTGCGCCATCACATAGGTAAGGCTGCGCTTCATCTCCGCGTCCGGCAGCACGGAGAGGAGATAAACCCCCTGCCCCGCCAAAGCCGGATGATTGGCAAAGCCGATCAGCGGCACCCCCGCCGCCCGCGCAATGCCGCCCGCCGCCGCGACCTGATCGCCCTTCAGCGGCCCAAGAATAAGCTTTGCCCCGCTTTGCACCGCCGCATTGGCGGCCGCCGCTGCGCCTGCGGCGCTGTCGCCCGTATCACGCAGCGTGATCGTCGTGTTCTCGGCAATGTTTGGATTCGCCTCGATAAAGGCCATCGCGAGCTTTGAGGCATTGGCCAAGGATTTGCCGAGTTCGGCGAGCGACGGGTCGCCCGAGAGCGGCAGGAGCAGTGACACCTTCACCGGGCCTCGCCCAAAGCTTTCGCCACCTGTTTGCGGTACCTGCTGGACTGGTCCAGGAATGCTCGGTGCCGTCCCGACATTGGCCGGCGGGTTGCCCCAGCCGATCGTGCGTGATCCGATCTGGAAAGTACCCGGCGAGCAAGACGTCAAAAGCGCGCCGAGCGCAAAAGCCAGTGCGCCGCGACCCCATTTGCCCCAATCGTAACGCGAACGCATGAATGCTGCTCGAAACGCTCCCCAAGTGTTAACAAACTCGCGCCATTTCGTTAAGCAAGTCTCAACCCCGGGGAGCCGCGCGCAGAATGGATCGACCAGCCGAATATTTCATTGCCGGCAACACCTTCGCCGCCCCACCGCTCGCGCCCGGCCTCTATGTCGTCTCGACCCCCATCGGCAACCTCCGCGACATCACCATCCGCGCTTTGGAAACCCTCGCTGCTGCCGATCTCGTCCTCTGCGAGGACACCCGCACCTCGGCAAAGCTCCTCGATCACTATGGCATTCGCGGAAAACGCCAGGCATTACATGAACATAACGAGCGGGCTCGCGCCGAGGAAATCGTCTCCCGCATCGCCGGTGGCGAGGCCATCGCCCTGATTTCCGACGCCGGCACCCCTCTCCTCTCCGACCCCGGCTTTCCCCTCATCCGCGCCCTGGCCGAAGCCAATCTTCCCGTTTTCCCCATCCCCGGTGCCTCTGCGCTCTTGTCCTCACTTGTCGTTGCGGGCCTGCCGACAGACGCCTTCGCCTTCCACGGTTTCCTGCCACCCAAATCCGGCGCCCGCGCTAACGCTTTGGCAAAACTAGTGGATTCACGTGAAACACTGGTTTTTTACGAAAGCCCTCGCCGCCTTGATGACACGCTCGCTGCCATGGCCGACGTCTTTGGCGACCGCCAAGCGTCCGTCAGCCTGGAACTCACCAAGCGGTTCGAGCGCACATTTCGCGGAACGCTGGCCGAACTCGCTGAAAAATTTGCCGGCGAAGAAACCAAGGGCGAAGCCGTCATCGTTGTGACCGGCGCTGCCGAACCCAGCGCCCCCGCTGCCGAGGATTGGCAGGCCGACCTCCTAACCGCCATGGCCGATCAGCCCATGCGTTCGGCTGTTGATGAAATCGCTGCGCGCTACGGTCTCAAACGCAAGGAGGTCTACGATGCCGCCCTCGCGCTCAAGGCCGAACAATAAAAGGCAAATCGCCGAGCGCGGTGGCCAGCGTGGCGAGGCATTGGCCGCGCTGTTCCTGCAGCTCAAACTCTACAGCGTTCGCGACCGCCGCTACAAAACGCCAATGGGCGAAATCGATCTTATCGTCGAACGCAATGGCACCATCGCTTTCGTCGAAGTCAAAACCCGCGCGAGCCACTCGCTCGAAGCCGATGCGCTCGAGGCAGTAAACACATCGCGTATCGTTCGCGCGGCCGAGCACTGGCTTTCGCGTCACCCCCGCGAGGCTGAAAAGACCTACCGTTTCGACGTAATTTTTCTTGCACCCGGCCGCTGGCCACGCCATCTCATCAATGCGTTCGACGCGGGGCGCTGATCGGACTTCCGGCATGACCCCCCAAATCAAAGAGATAAAAATGCTCAAAGTCGCCGTCCAGATGGACCACGTCTCCACCATCAATCCGCGCGGCGATTCCACCTTCGCCATGATGCTCGAGGCCCAGGCTCGTGGCCACGCATTGCTGCATTATACCGCCGACACCCTGTCGCTCCGCGACAATGTCGTCACCGCTCTCGTCCAGCCGATCACAGTGACCGATGCCGAGAAGGGTCAGCATTTTACCCTCGGCGATGCCAAGCGCTTGGATCTCTCGACCCAGGACGTGATCCTGATGCGGCAGGACCCGCCGTTCAACATGAACTATATCACCATAAGCCACATCCTTGAGCGGTTACACCCCAAGACGCTGGTGGTGAACCCGCCCGCTGCCGTGCGCAACGCGCCGGAAAAGATTCTGGTGACGGATTTCCCCGAGCTGATGCCGCCGACGCTCGTCACGCGGGACCGCGCCGAAATCCACGCCTTTCGCAAGGAACATGGCAACATCATCGTCAAGCCGCTCTACGGCAACGGCGGCGCCGGCGTTTTCTTTCTCCAGGAAGGCGACCATAACCTCGCTTCCCTCATCGAATTGTTCGAGATCAACTATCCCGAACCCTTCATGATCCAGAAGTATCTTCCCGATGTCAGGAAGGGCGACAAGCGCATCATCATCATCGACGGAGAACCCGTCGCCGGTCTCAATCGCATCCCCGCCGATGGCGAAGCGCGCTCCAACATGCATGTCGGCGGCCGCCCGGAACTGTCGCCCCTGACCGAGCGCGAGCGTGAAATCTGCGCTGCCATCGCCCCGGCGCTCAAGGAACGCGACATGATCTTCGTTGGCATTGACGTCATCGGCGACTACCTCACCGAAATCAACGTCACTTCCCCTACTGGCATCCGCGAAATCAAGCGCTTTGGTGGGCCGGACATCGCGGTGATGATCTGGGATGCCATCGAGAAGCGGCGCGCATAGCCGCCGCTTGGCGTCCTCCCACAAATCCCGTAAGTGTCAGCTTTGGGATTTGCGGGGCGTTTCATGGACTTTTCGGCTTTTCTTGTTGCCTTCGCGACGCTGTTCGCAACGGTCGGCGTCGCCGATATCGCCTTCATCTTCGCCGCGCTGACCAAAGACAATACGCCCGCGCAGCGGCGCACTTTCGCGACGCGTGGCGTCGTCATTGCGCTGCTGATCCTGTTGTTTTTCGCCTTCCTCGGCAATGTGATCCTTGATGTGTTCGGCATCACCATCCCGGCGCTACGCACGGCCGGCGGTGTCCTGCTGCTCCTGATCGCCATCGACATGGTCTTCGCCCGCCATTCGGGCGGCACCGGCACGACCGACGAGGAAGAAAGCGAGGCCCGCCGGGCTCAAGATATTTCGGTCTTTCCGCTCGCCATGCCGCTTCTGGCTGGCCCAGGCGCCATCAGCGCCGTTATCCTCTTAACGACTGGCGCCGAATCGCAGGCCGAATTCTGGCTCGTCATCGCTGCCATCATCGTCATTCTGTCGCTGGCCTGGTTGACTTTGCTTGTCGCTATCCCGATCCAGCGCCTTCTGGGCCTCACCGGTCTTTCCGTCGTCTCCCGTGTCGTCGGCATCCTGCTCGCCGCCTTGGCAGTGCAGTTCGTCTTCGACGGCATCAAGGCGTCTGGTCTCTTGGGCGCCGTCGCTACTTGACGAACTGACAGCGGCCGGTTGGCGCCAGCGAGGCAATCGCTCTGGGATCGCAGCCGGTCGAGAGGAACATCAGCCAGTCATTGGTCGAGCCATAAAAGACGTTGCGATCGACCTCGCCCTTCACCCCCGGCACGACGCCAGTCTGGGTATATTGCCAGAATGTCCAGGCGCGGTTGTTGTAGCGCTCATGCGGCTCGGCGGCCGTCGAGCGCAGCCAGAATGAATTGGGGAAATATTCGCCGTCGAGAATGTCGCGGTGGAAATTCATGTCGGTATAGATGATCGGCAGCTTGCCGGTATGGCGCTCCATCACGTCCAGCATCAGCCGGATCTTTTCAAGCGCATCCGCCTTGCTCGGCTTCACCTTGCAGCTCGAGTGATTGTTCCATTCGAGGTCTAGCACGGGCGGCAGCGCGCTCGGATCAGCCGGCACGTTCTGCGTGAACCAGGCCGCCTGTTCGGCTGCCGTCGAGCACCAGGTCATGAAGTGGTAGGCGCCACGCGGCATGCCGGCATTGCGGGCGCGCTCCCAATTGGCGCGGAAATTAGGATCGACGTAATCCTTGCCCTCGGTCGCCTTCATGAAAACGAAATGCGTGCCTGCTGCGCGCGCCTTGTCGAAATCGACATTTTCCTGATAGCGCGCGACATCGATGCCCTGCACGGGCATGTTGCGCGCCCGGTCGACGCCCGAATGCGGACGATTATCACCGGGAATGGCGCCATAAAGCCCTCCGCCAGTGGCGCAAGCCGCCAGGGCAGCCACTGTCATCCCCATCACGGCATAACGCAACAGAGCGGAAACAGAGGCGGGCAAACGAAAGGCGCGGGCCATCAACACACTCGGAAATACAAAGACAAACTGAGCCTTTGATTCAACATGGCGCGGTTAATGGAAGTTTAGGGTAACCAATGTGGCAGCGAACATGGTTAACAGGCCATTTTCTGTTCGCTCTCCGTTCTTGACTGGGCCGGTTCTTCTGTTAGCGTTGCTTGAGGTAGGGGCCCAGTCATGGTTACGCGTGTTGCCACAGTCGCCTTTAACGGCATCGAGGCGGTGCCGGTCGATGTGCAGGTGCAGATCGCGCCGGGGCTCTCCAAGTTTCTGATGGTCGGTCTGCCCGACAAGGCGGTCAAGGAATCGAGTGAGCGGGTCCGCGCCGCTCTTGTTGCTTCCGGGCTTGGCCTGCCCCCCAAGCGCATCACCGTCAACCTTGCCCCGGCCGATTTGCCCAAGGAGGGCAGCCACTATGATCTGCCGATCGCCCTTGGCCTGATGGCGGCGATCGGCGCAATCCCGCAGGATGCGCTCGATCGCTATCTGGTCTTGGGTGAACTCGGCCTCGATGGACGCCTTGCCCATGTCGGCGGCGTGCTCCCCGCCGCCATTGCGGCCTCCGCGCGAGGTCTTGGTATTATCTGCCCGACCGCATCCGGACCTGAGGCTGCCTGGGCGGGGGAAGAAATCGATATCGTTGCGGCCGACAGCCTTCTGGCTCTCGCCAATCATCTCGTGGGCCGGCAGTTGCAAGCCCGGCCGCGCCCCGTACAGCGCCAGATCGATCCCAGCACCCTTCCCGATCTGGCCGATGTACGCGGCCAGGCCATCGCCCGTCGCGCGCTTGAAGTCGCGGCGGCTGGCGGCCACAATCTCCTGCTTGTCGGTCCGCCGGGCGCAGGCAAATCCATGTTGGCGGCGCGCCTGCCGTCCATCTTGCCGCCGCTCAGTCCGCGCGAACTGCTCGATGTGTCGATGATCCAGTCGATCGCCGGCGAATTGGCCGGCGGCGCCCTGTCCGATCGCCGCCCCTACCGTGCCCCGCATCATTCGGCATCCATGGCTGCCCTCGTTGGCGGTGGTTTAAAAGTGCGGCCGGGGGAAGCAAGTCTTGCCCATAACGGTGTGCTTTTTCTCGATGAACTCCCCGAATTTGCGCCCAACGTGCTCGATAGTCTCCGCCAGCCGCTCGAAAGCGGCGAGACCGTCATTGCCCGTGCCAATGCCCGGGTCAGCTATCCCAGCCGCTTCCAGCTCATTGCCGCGATGAATCCCTGCAAATGCGGCATGGCCGGCACGCCGGGCCATACCTGCAAGCGCGGCGATGCCTGTGCCGCCGATTACCAGGCGCGCATCTCCGGTCCATTCCTTGATCGCATCGATATCCGCATCGACGTGCCCGCAGTATCCGCCACCGATATGATTGGCGCCGCGCCCAATGCCGAACCATCCGCCGCCGTTGCGCAACGCGTCGCACTCGCCCGTGAGCGGCAACGCGAGCGCTACAAGGCTGCTGGTGCGCCCGACGTGCTGACCAACGCGGCCGCCAGTTCGAGCCTGATCGAAAGGCTCGTCGAGCCCGATCGCGAAAGCCAGACGCTGCTGCTCATGGCGGCCGAGCGTTACAATCTTTCAGCACGCGCCTATCATCGCGTCTTGAAAGTCGCTCGGACGCTGGCCGACCTTGCCAATTCCGAAAAAGTGGCTCGGCCTCATATTGCGGAAGCTCTGAGCTATCGCCTCAATTTCGGTGCCGCGTGACGCGTCTCCGGGGAAAACTCGTCGACTGGAACGACGCGAGAGGCTTCGGGTTCATTCTCGATGAGGATGGTCGGCGCTACTTCGTCCACATCACCGCGATCGCCCGCATCGCGACACGCTCACGCGTCGGCGACACCGTACAGTTTGTGCCGCGCATGGGCTACCGACGAGGGCTCGAAGCCAGATCCGTCACGATCGATGGTGCTAATCCGGTCTCTCGCCCGTCCCGCAACATCAGCGAGAAACGCGACCCCGATTGGCAGATCGTCCTCGCCTTTACTCTTGTTGGGGTCTTGGCCTATCTGATCTGGCGCGATCCCAGCGCAATAGTGCTTGGCCTGGTTTATCTCGCCGTTGGCGCCGTTTCTTTTTATCTTTACTTCTCGGACAAGCAGGCGGCCGAAGCACAAGCCTGGCGCGTGAGCGAAACGGCCCTTCACTCCAGCGATCTTGCCTTTGGCATTATCGGTGGGCTCTTGGCGCAGGCCCTTTTCCGTCACAAGACGCGGAAACTTAGCTTCATGCTGGTCACTCTCGCCATCGGGCTTGGACACGTTGGGCTTCTGGTTGTTCTCGTTATGGGCGATATCAAACTCGAATGGGCCTTGAGCCGTTTCATGGGATACTGATGAATCAGTGATTCACGTGAAGCAGTTGCAGAGGAGATTTCATGCGCCATCGTATCTCGGCCGGCGTTTTGGCCATGCGGGACGACAAGATTCTCCTTGTCCGGCATTATCGTCCCGGCAGGCATGATTTCTGGGCGGGGCCGGGTGGTGGCGTCGAAGGCAGTGAAGAACTCTGGCAGGCCGCCGAACGCGAAGCTTTTGAGGAAACCGGCCTCCGCGTCATGGCGCAGAATCTTGCCTATATCGATGAGCTGGTCGATGGCTGGGGCCGAATCGTCAAATTCTGGTTCGTCGCCCGCTTCGTTTCGGGCGAGATCGACATCACTGCCAATCCAGCTATTGGGGAAAGCATCAGCGAGGCTGGCTGGTTCGGCCAAGACGAGCTGCCCAAGGGCCATGTCTTTCCCGAAATGCTTCGCGATCGATTCTGGTCCGATCGTGCCGCCGGTTTTCCTGCGCCGATCAAACTGCCGCTGCGCCAGTCGATTTTCTGATCCACGGTTCCAACCGTGTTTCACGTGAATCCAAAGCGTTACGCTTCGTCGTAACGCCGGTCGTGCACCCAGCTTTCGCGCCACTCGCGCTCAAGGACTGACCGGCGCTTGCCATAGCGCTCATCGGTCACGACCAGATTGACAATGCGGTCGGTGCGGAAATTGCGGAAACTCTGCCGCAGTAGGCACCAGGCCGCGATGGTCTGCTTGCCTTCATAAAATGCCAGGCCCACGGGCCAGAGCGTCCGGGACGTCGCCCGCCCCTGCTCGTCCTGATAGTCGATGGTCACGGCCCGCTCCTGACGCATGGCAAGGCGAATATCGCCGAGAACGGGAATGGGCTTGCGCCCGCCCCATTGCGCCATCGGCCAAAGCGCGGTGTCGCTGATCCGGTCACGCAAGTCTTCGGGCGATGCCGTGGCAATTTTGGCGAGCGCATTCTGTGCGGCTGCGCTCAAGCCATCGTCCGGCTGCGTTTCGACCCAGCGCGCGCCGAGAACCAGCGCCTCAAGCTCTTCGGCCGAAAACATCAGGGGCGGCAGGAAAAACCCGGATTTGAGCATATAGCCGATCCCGGCTTCCCCATCGATCGGCGCACCGAGCCCGATCAGCGTCTGGATATCGCGATAAAGCGTGCGCACCGAAACGCCCTGCTCCTCCGCCAAGGCCGCTGCCGTCACTGGCCGCCGATGCCGTCGCAAAGCATCCATGATAGCGAAAAGTCGCTCGGTCTTGTCCATAACGCCCTCGTGAACAGAGAAAGAACGAGATGGCAGATTCTGGCGCCGAAATCCACTAGCGGCAAAGGAAAAGGCCGCCCAAAGGCGGCCTCATCCGGTTCGGTCAAGGCTGCTAACAGCCCAAAATCAAGCGATTTCGATATCGCACCAATGGCTGTAGGGGCGCTCTGGCGAGTGGATGACATTGGGGAAGTGCGGATTGTGCACGGCATCGGCAAAGCATTGGTCTTCGAGGCAGAAGCCGGCATGCTTTTGATAGGTCTTGCCGCCAAGCCCGGGCACCGGAATGCCGGTCCAGACGCCATTATAAACCTGAACGCCGGGACGGTCCGACCAGATTTTTAGGGTGAGATCCTTGTCCGGCGACACGACCGTGGCGATCGGATCGGCATGCTTGCGGCCGGTATCGAGCACGAGGCCCATGTCATAATCGACCGGAGCGCCATTGGCGTCACGCATGGTCCGCGGCTGACGCAGATCGTAGATCGTACCCTTGGACGGCAGGATGGCGCCGGTGGGCGCGAGATCCTCGCCAAGCTCGGTATAGGCGCTCGAATTGATCTGGATCGTGTGGTCAAGAACGGTGTCGGCAGTCCCAAGGTTGAAATACTGATGCTGCACCAAGCTGATCGGCGTCGCGCGATCGGTCGTTGCCGTCAGTTCCAGATGCAACTTGTTACCGCGCAGACTATAAGTCGCCGAGAAATTGACATTACCGGGATACCCCATGGCGCCATCAGGCGAAAAATGGGTGAAGCGCACGGCATTGTTAGCATTGTCGACCTGGCCGGTCCACACTTGGCGGCCAAGGCCTTCAGCTCCGCCATGGAGCTGCAGCTCGCCAGCATTTGCAGGCAGCTTATAGGTGACGCCGTCTATTTCAAAGCTCGCGCCCTTGATGCGGTTGGCGACACGGCCTGCCAGTGCGCCGAAATGCGGGCTGTGCTCGACATAGTGCTCGAGCGTTTCAAATCCGAGGACGACGCCACGTTCGCCGCCAGCCACCGGCACGCGCCAGTCGCGCACGGCCACGCCATAGCCGATGATTTCGACCGTCACACCAGTATCGCTGACCAGTTTGAACTGGTCGACGCGCTGGCCCTGATGCTCCCCGAATGTCGAAACGTCGATGCCCATGGCATATCCCCTCAAAGTCTTTTGGCGCGGAGGTTTAGCCTTTTCGGGTCTTTGCGGCAACGCCGCACTTGACCTTTTCGGCTGCCCCGCAAACTGTGGCATGCAAACAAAATCAAGAATGCGGGGACAATGTGAACGAGGAGGCGACGCGGCGCAGAGCAACGGTCCATGACGTCGCCAAGGCCGCTGGCGTATCCCTTGCAACGGTCGATCGCGTGCTCAATGGCCGCTCCGGTGTGCGTGCAGCAACCGCCGAAAAGGTGGAAGAAGCGATCGTCCGCCTCGGATTTTCCCGCGATCTCAACGCTTCGCTCATGGCGCGCGCGCGGGATTTGAAGGTCGTCTTCTTCATCCCCGATGGCTCCAACGAATTCATGGATAGCCTGGCTGAAGCCGTCGCGCGGCGCAGCATGCTGGCCCTTTCCGATCGCATGCATCTTTCGACCCGCCGCATCCGCGCCCTCGATGCCGGCTCGCTCGCTGCCGGTCTCGATGCGCTCGACCCCAGGGACTGCGATTGCGCCGTCATCGTCACCAGCGAAGAGCCCGAAATTCTTGCCGCCGTCGATTCCGCCACCCGCCGCGGCATTGCGGTCATGACGCTGGTGTCTGATCTCCCCGGCTCTGCCCGCAAACATTTCATCGGCGTCGACAATGTTGCTGCCGGTCGCACAGCGGCATCGCTTCTCGGCCGTTTTCTGCCTCAGGGCGGCAAGGTCGCTGTCATTGCCGGCTCGCTGCACCTTCGCGACCACCTCGATCGCCTCCACGGTTTTCGCGAAGTTCTGGCCCGCGATTTTTCGGCGCTTGAACTTATCGGCCCGCTGGAGGGCCATGACGAGCGCGCCGAAACCCAAGCTTTGGTGGCTAAGCTTCTAACCGATCATCCTGATCTTGCTGGCATCTATAATCTCGGTGCAGGCAATATGGGCCTCGTTACCGCCCTCGAGGCTGTCCATAACCAAACCTCACCCCGAGTCATTGCGCATGAGCTGAGCGCGTCCACGCGAGCAGGTCTGGTGTCCGGCGCTATCGACGTGGTCCTCGACCAGAACCCCGATGGCGAAATTCGCGAGGCTATCGCTGCAGCACGGGCCCTTGCTTTGGGAGCGGGACGTCATGTCGCCACCGACCCCATTGAAATTGGCATTTTCCTGCGCGACAATCTGCGCTAGGGAGGGGCGACCCGGAGGGGGAAAACGATCCGGTGGATCGTTTCTAGCAACGAACGCCCTGAGCCATGCGAAGGGCTAGCCAATTCAAAAGAGGGCGGGCCCGGAAACACGGGCGGGAGGACGATCCGGTGATTTGCGAAATCAGAATTGAGGTACGTGCCTCATGACCTATCTTGGCATTGATATCGGCACGTCCGGGGTCAAGGCGCTGCTCATCGACGAGCATGGCCGCGCCCTCGGCGAAGCCTCTGCCCCAGCCGTCGAGCCTGTGCGTCCGCAGCCCGGCTGGTCCGAACAGAAGCCGACCGACTGGTGGACGGCGACGCTCGGCGCCATCGACAAGCTGAAAGCTTCGCATCCGAATGAACTCGCTGCCGTCCGTGGCATCGGTCTTTCTGGCCACATGCATGGCGCGACGTTGCTCGGCAAGGACGACGAAGTCCTTCGCCCCTGCATTTTGTGGAACGACGGCCGCTCCGCCGCCGAATGCCTCGAGATGGAAGCGGCGCTCCCGAGCCTTCGCCAGCTTGCCGGCAATATCGCCATGCCCGGCTTTACGGCCCCAAAAATCGCCTGGGTCCGCAAGCATGAGCCAGCGATCTACGACAAAATCGCAAAAGTCCTGCTGCCAAAGGCCTATGTGCGGTTGCTGCTGACCGGCGAACACGTCGAAGACATGTCCGACGCCGCCGGCACGCTCTGGCTCGACGTCGCCAAGCGCGATTGGTCGGACGAGCTTCTTGGGGTGACGGGTCTCACCCGCGATCACATGCCCCGCCTCGTCGAAGGTTCTGCCCCCTCGGCCCAGCTCAAGCGCGATCTCGCGCAGCGCTGGGGCATAGAAGGGGCGGTTATCGTTGCCGGTGGCGCGGGCGACAATGCTGCGGCCGCCTGCGGCATTGGCGCCATACGCCCCGGTGAAGGTTTTGTCTCGCTCGGCACCTCGGGCGTGCTCTTCGTCTCGAACGAAAAGTTCAGCCCCAATACCGAAGGCGCCGTCCACGCCTTCTGCCACGCCATCCCAGCTACCTGGCACCAGATGGGCGTCATCCTCTCGGCCACCGATTCGCTCAACTGGCTCTCGCGCATCACCGGCAAGAAGCAGGCCGAACTCGCTGGCGAAGCCGAAGCCCAATTTGCCGGCCCCGGCGAAGCGATTTTCCTGCCCTATCTTTCGGGCGAGCGTACGCCGCACAACAATGCCGGCGCCCGCGGCTCTTTCACTGGCCTTTCCCAATCCACCGACACCGCCCAGATGGCTCAGGCCGTCATGGAAGGCGTCACCTTCGCCATGCGCGATTGCCAGCGCGTCCTTGCTGACGCGGGCACCAGAATCAATCGCCTTCTGGCGGTTGGTGGCGGCTCCAAGTCCGCGCTGTGGCTCAAAATGCTGGCCACCAATCTCGACATGGAAATCGCCCTCCCCGAGGATGGTGATTTCGGCGGCGCGCTTGGCGCCGCCCGTCTCGGCCTTTGCGCCGCCGAGGGCGCCAAGCCGGCAGATGTCATGACCATGCCGCCCATCAAGACCACCATCGCGCCCGACAAGAATCTGTCGGCCGCCTATTCCGATCAATATGCGCGCTATCGCGCACTCTACCCCGCCATCGAGGAGGCACGTAAGTGAGTGATTTTTTCAAGGGCCTGAGCCAGGTCAAGTATGAGGGCCCGCAGAGCAAGAATGCTCTCGCCTATCGCCACTACAACAAGGACGAAGTGATCGCCGGCAAGCGGATGGAAGACCATATCCGCCCCGCCATCGCCTATTGGCACACCTTTGCCCAGGAAGGCGGCGATCCGTTTGGCGGCCGCACCTTCGATCGTCCCTGGTTCGACAAGGGCCTTGAAGGTGCCAAGCTCAAAGCCGAAGTCGCCTTCGAATTTTTTAATCTCATCGACGTGCCCTTCTTCGCCTTCCATGACGTGGACGTAGCGCCCGAAGGCGCAACGCTGGATGAATCGAACAAGAATCTTCGCGTTATTGGCG
>CAJYKO010000461.1 GCA_913775215.1 uncultured Devosia sp.
GCATGGCCCGGCGCGGCGTGTCGATGCGGCCGCGCCGGGCCATGCCGTCGCTCGCCGTCAGGGAGAATGTAACAAGTTTCGTCGTGCTCATGGGGCGGGTTCTAGCGGGTTGGCCCGTAGGAAGAAAGGCCCTGCCCCATCTGCATGGCGATCAAAAGCTCAGGCGGCTGCCGGAGCGAAATTGTTGCTCTCTTCGAGCACATTCTTGATCCGCTCTTGGATAGTCGAGCGCGCTTCCCACCAATCCCGACTGCGCACCGGCACGCGGGCGGCAAGCGTCATATTGGTATCGGCCAGGGTATCGAGCCAGATTTCCGGCTTCATGCCCTCATCCGAAAACTCCGTCGCGAGTGCCGTGCTGATGGCTGCGCGCACCGCATCGAGATTGGCCGCGCGCGGCACGTTGAATTTCACCTCGACGACGCGCGATTTTTCGCGGCTGTAATTGATGATCTTGGCGTTGGAGAGCTTCGAGTTCGGCGCAAAAAGATAGAGCCCATCGATGGTCCGCAACTGCGTGGCGAAAAGCCCAACCTCCACCACCGTGCCGACAATGCCATCAGCATCGATATAGTCGCCGGTGTTAAAGGGCCGCAGGAAGACCAGCATAATCCCAGCCGCGATATTAGACAGCGTGCCCTGCAAGGCGAGAGCAATGGCCAAGCCGGCCGCGCCGAGCACCGCGAGAATGGACGCCGTCTCGACGCCGAACTGTCCAAGCACGATGATGATGGTGACGAAGAGGATGCCGTAGCGCACCGCTTGGCCCGCAAGAGGAGCAACCGTCGCGTTGTTGCGCAGCCGCGAACTCATGAGTCCAGTCACATAGCGCGAAACGAAATTGGCAATCAGCCAGCCTGCCACCAGGACGACCAAGGCGATCACCACGGACCAGACATTGGCTATGATCCAGGCAGTTGAGATTCCAAAGATTTCGGCTTCCTGCACGTCGCGCTCCTGTTTGCGGCTCTAAAGTCGAAAATCTTCAGCCCAGAGATGGTTGCAGCTTCACACTGTCGGATTTTCGCCATGCTCCCCTGCACAAATCGCAGACCTGTGATCACTGTTGAGGCTTTTGATGTTTCGTACCGCTTTGCTCGCTTTCGCCCTCATTGGCACCACGCTCCCGGTCGTGGCGCAGGACGCGCCCGATTTCAGCGGCACCTATCTTGGCAGTGGCGAGGGCGACCTGACACTTGAGCTCAACCACATCGAGAATGACGCTTACGGCATCTCGATCGAAACGGTGGTGCCGATGGAAAACGACATGCCGGGCTGCGGCGGCGGCATCGAGGGTGAAGTGCTGCTTTCGGAGACTGGCGGCAATTTCTTTGTCGAGAATGAGATGTACGACCCCGAGAGCGACTCTCCACTCGATCGCCACCGCTATTGCGAAATCGGGATCACGTTCAACGAGGATGGCACGGTAAATCTCGAAGAGCGTGACGGATGCCTCTATTATCATGGCGCGTCATGCGGCTTCTCGGGCAATCTCGTCCACGCCAACGCTGCTGGCTGAGCTAGAAAATCGCGTTCCAGGCGCTGCCGCCTAGGTTGAGCGCCGCGAAGACCAAAGCGACTTCCACGCCTAGACCGATAAGGCAGATCAGGGTGCCGGCAACCACGCCGGCACCGTCCCGATTGAGCATCGAAAATGCCAGCACGCAGAGCCCGACATTGGGCACGGCATTCGCGAATGGGATCGGCACCGTCATCGCGACGCTAATCATCATGGCGAAGATGCCATAGGGCACAGTCGCCGCGGCGCCCGTCAGCCAGCGCATGCGCGGCTTGGAAAAGCGGGCAATGATCCCCGTCACCTTCACCACCTGCTGACTACCTTTGAGCAGTGGGGCGATTGGCAATTTTCGCTTACCGATAATCCCTGGCAGCCGGATCGGCTTCCTCAGCACCATGAACAGCGCCACGGCAAAGGTGGTCCACGCCAAAGTGCCGCCGAATCCCGGTGGACCCGGGATCATGTTGAGCAGCGTCAGCATGAGAATGAGCAGCCGATGCGCGCCCGGCCCCATGGCCTCGATCAGCCGATCGAAGGTCAGCTTCTCGTCACCCGTAGCGGCGATAGTCTCGAGAACCGAAACGATACGCTTGGTGTAGCGGACGATTGGGCGGCGTTTGCCCGTCAAATATCGTCATCCCTGTCGCGCGACCGATCTCGAAACAACAGCGAAGAGTCGCCATAGGAATAGAACCGGTAACCGTCTGCGATCGCATGCGCATAAGCAGCCTTCATGGTGTCGAGCCCGGCAAAGGCGCTGACCAGCATGAAGAGTGTCGATTTCGGCAGATGGAAATTGGTCATCAGCACGTCGACCGTCCGAAACCGGAAGCCGGGCGTGATGAAGATGTCGGTGTCGCCGATGAAGGGTTGGAGAGTCCCCGTCGCGCGCGATGCCGTTTCGAGCAGCCGCAGGCTCGTCGTGCCTACCGCGATCACCCGGCCACCGGCAGCACGCTTGGCATTGATGCGTTCGACCGTCGCCTGGTCGATCTCACCCCATTCGGAATGCATAACGTGATCGTCGGTATCTTCTGCCTTCATCGGCAGAAAGGTCCCTGCCCCGACATGCAGCGTCACCCGCTCCTTGCTCACGCCACGCTCGGTCAAGTGCTGCAGCAGGCGCTCGGTAAAATGCAGCCCCGCCGTCGGCGCGGCCACGGCGCCATCTTCGGCCGCATAGACCGTCTGGTAATCGACCTTGTCGCGCTCTTCGACGCCGCGCTTCGCGCCAATATAGGGCGGCAGCGGCATTGCGCCGTGAGACTTGATGGCTTCATCGAGCGCTGCGCCACCAAGTTCGAATTCGAGAGTCACTTCACCCGTGTCGCCCTTGCCGGCAACCCGGGCCTTGAGCGCATCGGCCTGACCATTGCCCAGCTCCAGCTTATCGAGCAGCGCCAGCTTCTTGGCCGGCCGCGCAAAGGCGCGCCAGGTATGTGCATCGACGCGCTTGTGGAGGTTGAACGAGACATTGGCCCGCAACTCACCCCGGATGCGGCTGCCCTTCAATTCGGCGGGCAGGACGCGCGTGTCGTTGACCACCAGCACGTCGCCCGGCTGCAGGATGTCCAGGAGATCGGGAATATGCCGGTCTTCCAGCATCTCGCCTGGCCGCACGAGCAAAAGCCGTGCAGAATCGCGCGGCTCGGCCGGATGAAGGGCAATCAGGTTTTCGGGCAGGTCGAAGTCGAATTCGGATACACGCATGATGGCTCGTTAGCATGCCTTCTTGCGGTCGGAAACGGGTCACTAAGGCCGAAGTTGCCTGACCACCGGCACACCAGCCATGCAAGCCTAAAGCACGCGGATCATTACCGCACCAATGATCAGGAGTGCCGCTCCCGCAACGCGGCCCATCGTGATCTCGCGCACGGCCATCCCCATGAAC
>CAJYKO010000462.1 GCA_913775215.1 uncultured Devosia sp.
CGCTGGTAGCGAAGCGCTCGATTCTGTATGGCGCTGCTCGATCGGCTCACCCACCACTGCGACATCGTCGAGACCGGCAACGAGAGCTGGCGCTTCAAGAACCGCATCTGACTCGCCAACCGCCGATCCGGCCCGGCGCCGCAACCCTGACCAGCTTCGCCGCGCCGGATCTGCTCGTCATCGCTGTGGGGGTCTACATTGGACGCCGATAGGGGGTCAATGTTCCGGGCCGATTGACACCTTGAGATGCGTGTAGCGGAACAACATGCGCGGATCTTTGTGCCCACTTATGGCCGCAACTTCTGGAACGCTCAGGCCAAGCTCAAAGAACCGGCTAACCGCCTCGTGTCGCAAATCGTGGAACCTGAGATCCGCTATACTTGGCACCAGGGTTGAAGCTCGGCGTCTGCATCGTTCCCAGCCTAACCGAAACGCATTGGCCGTCGTGGGAAACAGTCTCTCATCTGGCGTAGTGCAAACCTCTGTTCTCAATTTCAACAGGTCGATTGCTGTCACAGTAAGTGGGATGGTGCGCGGGATATCGGTCTTGGTTTCCGGAACTGTCAGAAGGCCTAGTTTGAAGTCGACATCTTGAAAGCGAACATTCAAGATTTCCCCTCTGCGCATTCCAGTTTCAATCGCAAACTGTATGCCCACTGTGAGCTAGTCAGAGCGCCCAAGCTCGCAGGCGCTAAGCAAAGCTTCCAGTTCGTTGGACTGCAATCTCCGCTGACGGCCTGTTGCGGCCCTTGGCTTGCGTACATTCGCGATGGGGTTCTCAGTCATTGGAATATCCCATTCGCGACGAGCCACTTCGAAGACAGCGTGTAGTAGGCCCAGCTCTCGGATCACTGTGCCAGGCTTGACCTCACGAAGGCGCCTGTCCCTGTGCTTCTTAAAGGCAAGTGGCAGTATTCGGGCGAGTGTAAGACTCGCCCACTCCTCACGAAGAAATACTTCAATACGTTTTGTTTCGCTGGCTGCACCTCGCTTGTTTGGAGTGACCTCGTCCCGGTAGCGAGTAAGAAGGTCACTGACGGTGGTTCTTTCAAGCCGAGCGGGATGGTAAGCCAGTGCAAGGCGATCAAGTTCTACTTCAGTCTGCCTTACCCACCGTTGTGCATCGGCACGACTTTGGAAGCTTTTAGCGCGAGGGCTGTGACCAGTGCGGCGAACCTGAGCCTGCCACTTGTCGTTTCGTTTGCGGATAGATGCCATGTGGCAAGTGCCTTTCGATGTGACCAGTTTGTGACGGGCTCACGAAAAGCGTATTCAACGCGAACATTTGACAGCTCTAAGTCCCTGTAAGAACAGGAACTTTATTGGCGCACCCGGCGAGATTCGAACTCACGACCTCTGCCTTCGGAGGGCAGCGCTCTATCCAGCTGAGCTACGGGTGCAGGCCGGATTCGGGGGCTGGCCCCGATCAGTGGGCGCAAACTAGTCGATGGGGGCGCGTTGTGCAACGGGGTTTTCGGATGCTCTTTCGGTAGCATCACGTTAGCATCGAGCTTGCCTCTTGGCGGAATCGGTTACGGTTTGGGGAAAATCGAATGAGCGGAACCTTGCCCGGCCCGGATGGGCGCGAGCGCTGTGCCTGGTGCGCGGGGGCGCCGGAATTCGTGCCCTATCACGACCATGAATGGGGTTTTCCGGTCAGCGACGATCGCCGGCTCTTTGAAAAGATCTGCCTTGAAGGATTTCAGTCCGGACTGAGCTGGCGGACGATCCTCAACAAGCGCGAAGCGTTTCGGGCCGGCTTTGCCAATTTCGAGATCGACGCGGTGGCCAAATTCACCGAGGCCGATGTCGAACGGCTGCTGCAGGATAAGGGCATCGTGCGGCACCGGGGAAAGATTGCGGCGGCCATCAACAATGCCAGGCGGGCACAGGAGCTGATCAAGGAGGCGGGTTCGATCGCAGCCTTCGTCTGGCGCTATGAGGTGCCCGAAGGCGAGGCACATCCCCCGCAGAGCCAGACGACAAGTCCGGAAGCGATTGCGCTCTCGAAGGCACTGAAGAAGCGCGGCTGGGCTTTTGTCGGGCCGACGACGGTTTTTGCGTTCATGCAGGCCATGGGTCTGGTCAATGACCATGCGATAGGATGCGTGAGCCGGGAGAAGGCGGCGGCGGAGCGGGCGGGTTTTAAGGTGCCAGGACGCGAGTGAGCCCCCTCCCAACCTCCCCCTGAAGGGGGAGGGTTGCATCGCGTTTGGGTGGACATCCAGCCTGAAACTAATAGCCCGGCTTTCGCCGGGCTAAATGGGAGCGTGGAAGAACAAACCTATTCCGCCGGTTTGACCTCGGCATGGTCATGCTCGTGGTCATCCGGTGCCTTGGGCATGAAGCGGCGGGTGAAGGCGCTGAAACTGTCGATATAGGTGAGGAGCACCGGGACGACGAGGAGGGTCAGCGCGGTCGAGCTGATGAGCCCGCCGATCACGGCATGGGCCATCGGCGCGTTCTGGCCGGAGCCTTCGTGGAGGCTCAGGGCCAGCGGCAGCATGCCGAAGATCATGGCGAGGGTCGTCATGATGATCGGACGGAAGCGGGTAGTACCCGCTTCCACCAGGGCTTCATAAAGGTTCCAGCCATCGCGCACATGCTGGTTGGCATTGTCGACGAGAAGGATAGCGTTCTTGACAACAAGCCCCATCAACATGATGAAGCCGATGGCCGAGAACATGTTGAGCGTCGAGCCGCCGACCAAAAGGCCGACCATGACACCGATCAGCGCCAACGGGAGCGAGCCCATGATGGCGATCGGCTGCAGGAAGCTGCCGAATTGGCTGGCGAGCACCAGGTAGATGAAGATCACCGCCAGAAGCAGCGCCGAACCCGCGGCACTGGCCGCATCCTGGATTTGCTCGACGTCACCCCCAAAAGATGAGCGATAGCCCGTGGGGAAATCGAGCGTGTTGATCGCCTGCTGGAGTTGCGGCGTAATCGTGCCGAGTTCGACGCCCTCGACATTGGCCTCGATGGTGACGCCACGCTGCAGGTCCTGCCGATTGATGGTCGCGGGCCCCGTGCTTTCAACCACATCAGCCACCTGCCCCAGCGTGATCATGCCGTTCGATCCCGTTGCGATCGGCAGGTTGCCGATGGCGTCGATATCGCTGCGCAATTCTTCCGGCAGGCGCACGACCACCGAATAGACCTGGCCATTGGGCGCAGTCCAATCGGAAACGTCGTCACCGCTGATCAGCGGTGACATGGTCGAGGCAATCTGCGCAATCGAGACGCCGAGGCTATCGGCAAGATCGCGGTTGATATTGATGCCGACCACGGCCTGTGCATCGTCAAGGCTCGACTTGATATCGATCAGCCCATCGATCTTGTCCAGTTCGCGCATCAGCTGGTCGCCAAGACGCTTGAGGACGACAAAGCTGTCGCCATAAAGCGTGATCGAAACCGGCGACGAGGAGCCACCAAGACCGGAAGCAGCTGCGACCTCAAAGGTCGCGCCCGGCACTGCCTCAAGCGCGCGACGCACTTGGGGCATGAACTCGACCGGGGTGATATCGCGATCTGCCTTATCGACGAGGGTGACCGTCATCGAGCCCGAATTCTGGCCCGAGGCCTGCAGGCCGCCGGCAATGGTCGAATAAGTGGTTTCGACGACTGGGAAGGCGCGAATGATCGTTTCGGCCTGTCGCATTTTTTCGGCGGTATATTCCTTGCTCGACCCGGCTGGCGTTTCGACGCTGATGGTGAAATTGCCATTGTCGGTTGCCGGGATAAACTCGACGCCGACGCGCGGGAAGAGGAAGAAGCTACCAACAAAAGACAAGAGCGCAATGAAGAGCACCGTCTTGCGCCATTTCAGGCCCCAGCGGATGACGTGGCGATAGCCTTCCGTGATCCACTCAAAGAAGCGGTCGAACTGCTGCACCGCCTTGCCGATCGGGCCACGCTTGGCATTGGGATTGGACGCCGGATCATACCAGACGCTCGACATCATCGGGTCGAGCGTGAAGGCGATAAAGAGCGAGATCAGCACGGCGACGGAGACGGTGACGCCGAACTGCAGGAAGAACCGGCCCATGATGCCGTCCATGAAGGCAACAGGCAAAAACACGGCGACAATGGAAAGCGTCGTCGCCATGACGGCGAGACCGATTTCATTGGTCCCGTCAAAGGCGGCCTGCCTGTGCGACTTGCCCATATGGAGGTGCCGCGTGATGTTTTCGCGCACGACGATGGCGTCGTCGATGAGAATGCCGACAGCCAGCGACAGGGCCAGCAGCGTCATCATATTAAGCGTAAAGCCCATCACATTGAGCGCCACCATGGTGCCGATGATCGAGATCGGCAGGGTCAAGCCTGTGATGACGGTCGAGCGCCAGGAATTAAGGAACAGGAACACGATGACGACGGCAAGGAGAGCGCCTTCGATCAGCATGTTCTGCACCGCATGGAAGGAGTCTTCCACGGGCTTGGCATTGTCGACGACGACCTCGATCTTGACCTCGCCGCCGCTCAATTCAGTGGCAAGGAGGTTGTCGATCGTGTGCCGGATTTCTTCGGCCACGCCAACCGTATTGGCGCCCTGCGTCTTGAGAATATCGACGGCAAGCGCGCGTTCGCCATTGAGAATGGCAAGACTTGTCGCTTCACCGGTGCCGTCTTCGATGGTCGCGACATCGCGCAGAGTGACCGGCTGGCCGCCCTGATTGCCGACGACGATGTTATAGAAGTCCTGCTGGTCTTCGAGTTTGCCAAGCACCTGGATTGACTGGACGATACTACCCTGGGTGATCGAGCCGGCAGCCAAGTCCTTGTTGGCGTTCTGCAGCGCCTGGGTCACGGCGCTTGGCGTGATGTTGAAGGCAGTCAAGCGATCGGGGTCGATCTTGATGTTGAGCTGGCGCGGCACACCGCCGACGACACTGGCACTGCCGACACCGGAAATGTTGGAGATGCGCTTGACGATGATGTCTTCGGTCAGCGCCGTCAGGTCGCGATCGGAGAGCGTGGTCGAGCTGACGGCGAGCGACAGGATCGGCAGGGCCGACGGGTCGAAGCGCAGCACCTGTGGCTCCCCTGCCCCATCGGGCAGATTGGCTTTGACCGGATCGAGCTTGTCGCGGACGTCCTGGGCCTTTTGCTGCGAATTTTCTTCGAGGTTGAAGATCATCAGGACGAGGGCCTGGCCCGACTGGGCCGTCGACTGGATGGTATCGAGACCGGCAATCGTATTCACCGCATCTTCAATCGGCTCGACGATGTCCGCCTCAACCGCCTCGGGAGAGGCGCCAGGATAGCTGACGACGACGGCGACGACGGGAAAGTCGACATCCGGCATCTGTTCGATGGGCAGGCGCTGATAGGAGTAGAAGCCGAAGACCACGATGGCCACCATGATCATGGTGGCAAAGACGGGGTGATTGACGCTGATACGGGTCAGAAACATCGGCTAGCCCTCGATCTGTTCATAGGCTTCGCCAGCCGAAAGCTCGGTCAGCGGCGCAGTGACGATGGTGTCGCCAGCGGTAAGACCCTCAACTTCGACCGTGGCGCCACGATCCCAGGCTGTGCCGCGCGTGACGGCCTGGCGGGCAAGCGTGCCATTATCGAGCTTCAGCACATAGCTGCCTTCGGCATCTTCGCGGAGCGCTGCCTGCGGCACGGCGATGGCGTCGGCCTTTTCGGCGACGGTAATCTGGCCGGTGGCAAACATGCCGCCACGGAGGCGCCCATCGTCATTGTCGAGCAGCACATAGATCGGCACTGTGCGCGTGCCGGTCTGCGCGACAGGATTGACGCGGGTCACCTCGCCGTCAAAGGTCTCGTTATCGAGCCCGGTGGCGGAAACGACAACGGGTTGGCCCGGGGAAACCAGGGCGCTCGAATTGACCGAGGCCGCGGCCTGGAACTCCATCTGCGAAAGATTGACGACGGTGATAACGGGCGTGCCGGCGCTGATGGTCTGGCCCGGCTCGACCGAGCGTTCGGAGACGATGCCGGATATCGGGGCAGTGACGGTGGCGTTGCTGAGCGCGAGTTCGGCGGTCTGCACTGCGCTTTCAAGCGCGGTGAGATTGGCTTCGAGCGCAGAAGTCGCCGAACGTGCCTGTTCCAGAGCCGACGGGCTGGCAAGGCCCTGGCGGGCAAGTTCCTGGGTGCGTTCGAGCTGCTGCTGGGAGGAGACGAGCTGGGCGCGGGTAGCATCGGCCGTGGCGCGCTGCTGAGCGAGGGCCAGAGAGAGGTTTGCCTGATCGATTTCGACCAGGACATCGCCTTCCTTGACGCTGTCACCGGGACGCACGGCAACGCTGAGCACACGGCCGGCAGCCTGGGAGGCGACGACGGACTGCTGGGCTGGAACGAGCGTGCCCGTGACCTTGACGGTCTGGCTCAGGGTCTGCGGCGCGATCTCGGTGACCTCCGAAGTCAACAACTGGCGCACGACCGGCGCGGCTTCAGCCGTTTCGGTTTCCGGCGCAGGCGCTGGCGGGCGGGTCAGGAAAAAGGCTGCGCCACCAATGACGATTACGCCAAGAACAATCCACGGCCCCCAGCGGCGCTTGGGCTTCTTGCCCTCGGCGACCAGGCGGGCATTGTTTTTTTCCCGCTTGCTCTGTGCCCATTCGGGCTTCTCATGGGCTGTGGTCATCGAGGTGTCCTGATATTTGGTCGATCAAGGGTCTATCGGCCTGGGGCACTAGCCTGGCTCAAGTTTATACGGGGATGCGCAAGGTGGATCATCGTCGCTGCGCCCAGGAGGGTCCGCCTGACATGGCCACCTTAAGCGCCGGACCCGGCGGGACCCGACGCTAAACGCTTGTGTCTCCATTCTTGTGCATGAGCCATATTGCCGCAACATTACGGAAAGGCCAAACCTGCGCAATGCAAAGGCAATCATTGTGCGGGATAAACGCTGCCAAGACGAGGTAGCCATGCGTATTCTTCTGGTGGAGGACGAGGTTGATCTGGCCAAGGCTTTGATCAGCGCACTCGAACGCCACGACATTCTTGTAGATCATGTGACAACGCTCGAAATGGCGCTCGAAGCCGTCGAGAGCGGGGTCCATTCCATTGCCGTGCTCGATCGAAAGCTGCCGGACGGGGATAGCCTCACCATCATTCCGCGCATCCGCAAGATCCAGACTGGCCTGCCGATCATCGTGCTTTCGGCGCTTGGCGCGCCCGAGCAGCGGATCGAGGGGCTAGAGACCGGCGCCGACGATTATCTGGCAAAGCCCTTCGTCGTCGATGAATTGGTGGCGCGTATTCGCGCGCTGATGCGGCGGCCGGCGATGATCGCGGATATGGCCGTCACGGTCGGGCAATTGACCTTCAATCTCGGCGATGGCTCGGCCATGGCAGGGGGCGAGCCGCTCACCTTGACGCGGCGCGAGGTACTGGCGCTCGAAGTGCTGGTCAAGCGCGCGGGGCGGACCGTGGCGCGCTCGGTGCTCGAAGAAGCCGTCTATGGCTTTGACGACGAGATCGCCTCCAATACGCTCGACGCTCATATTTCCCGGCTGCGGCGCAAGATTGCCCCGGGGCAGGTCGAGATCCACTCGATCCGCGGCATCGGCTATCTCCTGAAGGCCACGGCATGAAACGCCATCCGCTTTCGCTACGGCGGGTTCTGACCAAGGGGCTGATCGGCATTCAGGTCGCCGTGCTCGTCGGCTTTACCTGTCTGGCCGCCGTGCCCTTTCTCCTCGCCATGGGCGTGCAGCAAAACCTTGACGAGGACGTGGTCGGCGATATCGCCAAGTCGATTGTGCGGCGGGCGGATGGAGGCTTCGAGCTCAGCCCCAATGGCGACCTCGAAAAGACCATGGCCAATTATCCAGGCTTCTGGTTTCTGGTCGTCGATGTCGACGGCAAGCTCATGACCCATGGCAATGTGCCGGCGCCCGCGATGCAGCATCCGGAAAGCCTGATCCACGTAGCTTCGGCCAATATCAACGATCTCGGCGATCCGCGCTCGCCTTTCGCCATCGTACGCTCGCGCAATACCGATATCGGGCGGCTCTGGGTGATGACGGGCGGCGGACCATCGATCAGCTTCGGGATTGTCGGCAAGGCGTTCGGCAATCCGGCGTTTCTGGGGCTGATTTTCCTCTTGTCGCTGGCGACGGTTTTGACCATCCCCTCGCTGATCCAGCGCTCGCTGCGGGGCACGGAAAAGATCGCGCAGGATGCAGCGCTGATCGATATCGGGCAGAGCGATGTGCGACTTTCCTATGAGGGCGTGCCGACAGAGCTCATTCCGCTGGTGCGGGCCTTTAACGAGGCGCTCGACCGGCTCGATAGCGGCATTGCGCGGCAGCGGCGGTTTTTGGCGGATGCGGCGCATGAATTGCGCACGCCGATCGCCATTTTGCAGACGCGGCTCGAGAGCCTGCCGGATGGGCCGGACAAGCGGCAATTGCAGCGCGACTCGGCCCGGCTTGGCGGCATGGCCAATGAATTGCTCGACCTTCATCGCATGGCGCTCTCGCCCGATGGGTTCGAGCCGGTCGATCTTGTCGATATCGCAACGCAGGTAACGGCGGATCTGGCCCCGCTCGCGATCGATGCGGGGAGTGAAATCGAGTTCGTCGGTCCCGAGGCGCCGGTGCGGGTCAAGGGCGACGCTTCGGCGTTGTCGCGAGCGATCGCCAATCTCGTCCACAATGCCATGTCGCATGGCGGCAAGGCGGTTGCGGTCCGTGTCGAGGTGAATACCGATGGGCGGGTGGTCGTTTCGGACAATGGGCCGGGGATCGATCCGGCACAGCGCGAGGAAATCTTCTGGCCGTTCCACCGGCTTTCGCAATCGCCCAACGGCGCGGGGCTGGGCTTGAGCCTAGTGCGCGACATCATCAAGCGCCATGGCGGCAAGATCACCGTCGCGACGGCGCCCCAGGGTGGGGCACTCTTCGAGATCAGCCTGCCGGTGACCGCCGCCAACGGTCCCTGAAAAGGTAGGCGAGCGCGAAGACGCAGAGGCCAAAAAGACCAAACCAGGTGATGGCATAGACAAGGTGATTGTTGGAAAAACTGATCACCGTCATGCCGCCGCGCGGATAGCCATCCCCTGACCTGTCGGCATCGATGAAGAAGGGCGCGAGATTCTTGAGCCCCAGCGTTTCGCCGATGACCGCGACATCGCGGGAGAACCAGCGATTGGCCGCGGGATCGTTACTCCGGAGAAAGCCGCCTCCGGGTTCAGAGACGCGCAAAAAGCCAGTTATGGTCACCGGCGTTTCCGCATCGAGCGCGACATCAGTGTCCTTGGGCGCAAAGCCGCGATTGATCAGCACCGTACGGCCATCAGGCAGGCGCAGCGGCGTCATGACCCAAAAGCCGGGGCCTTCGGCGGTGACGGCCTGGGTCAGCACATCGACCGGCAGCAGGCTGCCATTGACCAGCACGCGCTGATATTCGCTTGCCTCGGGATCGATGGCGGACCAATCGGCCGAATTGAGCTCAACCGGATCGGCATGTGCGCGGGTTTCGACCGCCGCGATCAATCCGTTTTTCCAGGCGAGGCGCTCGACCTGCCAGACACCAAGGCCGAAAAACAGCACGGCGCAGAAGCCGGCAAAAAGCGCGAAGGCAATAAGGCCCGGGGAGAAGCGCTTTCCCCCCTGGGCCGGATGATCGGTCATCTTGGCTAGAGCATGTCCGCGGGGTTCATGATGTGCCCCGGCATCATATTGGTGTTGAGGTGGAACATCACCCAGAGCGAGCCGGAGAGCGCGATGACGATGACGATGATCGTGAAAATCGCCGCCATCATGGTCCAGCCGCCTTCGGACTTGGTGTTCATGTGGAGAAAATAGACCATGTGCACGAAGATCTGGACAACGCCGAACCCCATGATGAGGATCGTCGCGATCATCTTGTCTTCGATGACATTGCCCATCACCAGCCAGAACGGAATGGCAGTGAGGATGACCGAAAGTGCGAAGCCGGTGAGATAGGTGCGGCGCGTGCCGTGATCGTGCCCGTCCCCATGCGCATGGGGATTGGGGTGGGCATGGGCCATTTCGGAGGCCGTCAATGTGTCCGGGCTTTGAGCGCTCATCGCAGCATCCCCATAAGATAGACAACAGTGAAGACGCCAATCCAGATGACGTCGAGGAAGTGCCAGAACATCGAAAGGCACTGAACGCGGATCTTGTTGGCCGGGATCAGGCCCTTCATGCCGATCTGGGCAAGAAGCGTGACGAGCCAAAGGATACCGAACGTGACGTGTAGAGCATGGGTGCCGACCAGCACGAAGAAGGCGGAGAGGAATGCCGAACGCTGCGGTACCGCGCCCTCTTGGATCATGTGGTAGAATTCATAGAGCGTCAGCCCC
>CAJYKO010000463.1 GCA_913775215.1 uncultured Devosia sp.
ACCTGCTCGACGTCCTGCCGGAGCATCGCCTGACCTGCGGGTAAGGCGGCCGATTAAATCCATTCCCGATTTTTCATCTCCGACGAGGCGTTTTTGGAATGGGCAATCGGGAACAGGTTTCGAGAAAGAGACTGCCACAGTACAGTGCATCATGCTGTTCTAAGGCCAAATTCTCGCCACATGTTCCCAATGGGGAAGGGCGATCAGGTATCGCTGGCAGTTTTACGCGCCTGGCTTCCAACCACTCTCGGTGAGAATCGCTGCCGGGTCTTTCAGATCGAGCAAAGTTCTGAGAGCGACACGCTTGTTTGCAGCTTTGTCATAGTACGCCTTCGCGATCCGATAGCCTACCCAGTACCCCAAATCGCCGGGCTTTTCTGGTGTACCGACGCCGTTGTATAGCCAAGCCGATACATATTTCTTGTTGGCGTCGGCAACAAACCGTTGGTCGATTTCCTTGACGCGACCTGCGGTCCACTTTTGTAGGTGGACATTGCTAACTTGTCCGGAGGTTAACTGAGCTACCAATTCGGCAACACCCTCAATGAGGGATGCCTTCAAAACCGTGGTGTTGTCGCTATCCGCGTCTAGCTCTGGCGATTGCTCGACATGGCCGTACTCGTGAGCGATAAGATGATAAAGACGGTCCGTTAGATCTGGTTGCAGCCACGAAGATCGGCATACTACTTCCAGTCCAATCAGAACCCCGGACTTTCCTGTAGTGCCACCACTATTATTGCGGCCAATGAGTATGGTGACTGGCGGAAACGTCGCTTGCGGATCAAGGGCCGCCAATCGGCGGAAGGAGCCGCGTAGCTTGGCCTTCACGGTTGGAAGGATTTCCATGCATGATCGAGCTTGCCGATAGATAAGCTCTTCCTTGCCAATTTCCTTGGCAAGCGCTTCACCCGAAATGATGCGATAAGGCACGAACTGGCGCACGCCGTCTGTTCCCTTATCTATATAGTCTTCCTGAAGTGTGCTGGCAGACGGTTTGCCATCGGCGGCATCGTACATCCGATAGAAATTGGTCACATCGGACGTGCGAACCTCAACGGCCTGTGGAATGCTTGCCGATGCAGCCACGGCGGCCACGATCAAAGCTGCACCGAATCCCCACTTAATGCCCATGCCGTGTTCCCTGATCGCTTTTGGTAAGTCGTGCCCAAAGCGGATTGCGTTGGATAGATTCCCATTTGTTGATCCTCATGGGAAAGCGTCGGGCGGCCTCCTACATCGCGCTAGGCATACGGTCGCCCCACTAATAAACTGATCCGGACCTGACTACGACGAGAGACCCGGCTTGGATCACCGCTCTTTTCCCTTGCCCAACGATGAAGCCGCACGTTTGGCGGAACTGTTCGCCTACAAGGTACTCGACAGCGCATCGGAGCGCGTATTCGACGATATCGTTCGACTGGCGCAAAGCTTGTTCGACGTTGCGACCAGTACCGTGTCGCTGATCGACGATGACCGACAATGGTTCAAGGCCCGCGTCGGGCTCGATGTTTGCGAGACGGGGCGTGACGCTGCTTTCTGCAGCCATGCCATACTCGAGACCGACGTAATGGTCGTGCCAGATGCCCATGCCGATGAGCGGTTTGCGGCCAATCCGCTCGTGACCGGCGCCCCGTTCATTCGTTTCTACGCTGGCGCGCCGCTCACGACGCCGGCGGGGTTAAATATCGGTACGCTTTGCATCTTTGATCCCACGCCTCGTCCTCAGGGCTTCAGCGCGCTTGAGCGCACCCATCTGACGATGCTGGCCGGCATGGTGATGGAGCGGCTGGTGACGAGACGCCTCCGCCTGGAGCGGCAGGCGGAAGCCGAGCAAGTGCTGGCCGTGGCTGCCCAGCTCGACGAGGCTGCGTCGCACCTTGCCAGGCAAGCCAAATCACTGACCGATCTCGCAACTGCCGGCGCTTTGCGGTCCGACGCGGCAGGCCAAGGCGTGCGCCAGCTGGTCCTAATGGGCGACGATGTCGAGAAGGGTGTCGTGGCCGCGTCGAGCGACATCGAGTGCGCAGGCGAAGACACCACTGCAATGCGGCAGTCGGTTGAGGGGCTGGCCGTGCATCTGGAAGGGATCGGATCGGTAGCCGTTGAGATATCCTCGATCGCCTCTCAGACGAAGATGCTCGCGCTCAACGCGTCGATTGAGGCAGCTCGTGCCGATGAGGCTGGCCGGGGATTTGCGGTAGTGGCGAACGAGGTCCGCCAGCTTGCCGGGCTGACCGCCAGCGCGACCGACCACATCCTCGCCGAATTGCGATCGATCGAGCGGACGATAACCCGCGTGGTCGAGTGTTGTGAGCTGCTGACTGAACGCGTTGTGGCCGTGCAGGCCAGCTCGGCCCGCATCAAGGCGACGTCTACCCTGCAAGCCGCAACCCGCGTCCATGTAGGCGAGGAAATCGACGACATGGTCGAGGCGGCGCAGCAGATCGGCGTCTGCGCGCAGAAGGTGGACGGTCATAGTGACGACGTAATGGGAGCGGCTGCCCTACTCCGCGGGCACGCCGACCGCCTGATGCGGCACTACATGCAGACTCCGCTACAATAGGATCGCGTAAGCTCTTGATGGCAAGCCTCCACGCGTCAGCTTCCCGAAATTAGATTC
>CAJYKO010000464.1 GCA_913775215.1 uncultured Devosia sp.
TGTACAACGGTGAACTGACGCGCGGAGCCGATCTTCGCTTCATTGAGATGGTCGCTAGAGAGCAGACCTCTGACGAAGTTATCGTACTTTTAGTAACTCCCGGTGGTAGTCCTGACGCCGCATACAAGATTGCTCGGTATCTTCAGCGTAAGTATTCGTCGTTTAAGTGCCTTATTCCGGGGTTTTGCAAAAGCGCCGGAACATTGCTTGCCATCGGCGCGGATGAGCTCATTTTCACACCTTACGGCGAGTTGGGGCCGCTTGACATTCAGATGGTCAAGGAAGACCGTCTGAACGGAATGGAGTCTGGCCTTAATATAAGCGAGGCTTTCTTGACGCTCGAGCAAAGAGCGAAAGACACTTTCAACGATCTTATCGCAGAAATTGTGTCGTCTTCCGGTGGTGTCGTATCTTTTCACACAGCATCGCACTCAGCGACAGAAATGATTTCGGCTCTATACGGCCCGGTGTTTACGCGCATTGATCCTGAAGAGGTGGGAAGCCGGTCAAGAGCCATGCGAATTGGCGAGGATTATGGGCATCGGCTGAATGAGAAGTGGTCCAATCTCAAAGAAAAGTCGCTTACTCGATTGTCTCAGTCATACTCGAGCCACGGATTTGTGATTGACTCTATCGAAGCTTCCTATCTTTTTAACAGGGTACGGGAAGCCAATGTTGGTGAAATGGCGTTGGTAGATGGCCTTGGCGTGTTAGCCAGGCATCCGCAAAGGTCATTGACAATCCAGAAACTGGAATTTACCGAACCACCGCAAGCAGCAAATGGAAACGGCAATGAAAACACCGCAACAGAGCCCGGACCTGAAGCCCAAGGAGACCAAGTCGATGGAAAAAATACTGGAGAGGCAGTCTGAGGTTAACGTCCTCCGACCGTCAAAAGATTCCATAGGTAGCTCCAAGGGTACTCTGCGAACAGGGTCTAGAGATTTGGCAGCTATGTCTAGGTTCGACGAACTCGCGACCTGCTAAAATCCTTACCACGATATCTTACAAGGGCCCCTTTCGGGGCCCTTTTGTTTTGAGGGTAACGCATCATGGACGACCTCACCAAAACCATCGTCGAGCGTGGGGATCTCGCGCATGTGGCGCTGTTTTTGTGGGCGAGCGGGGCGAGTGCGCTTCTGGTCTGGAGCCTCAAGGAAATGGCAGCGGGGAATAAGCGGTTCAATGACTTCGTGAGCGAGATTGCGAGCCTCAATAGGCTCTTTCGCAAGGGGGACGAATAATGGCGGAAAAGCAGGGGCGGGAAGCGGCGGTTCAGACGTTTCGGCAATTTGCCTGGAACCTGGCGGGGACGCTGGCGGACAAAGAGAAGCCAATAGCGAAACCGCCGGGCCGATCTGTTGCTCGGCCGCAGGGGCGGGCGGGGAGCAAGCGCTAATGGCAGGGCCCATTCCTGTCGATGCCGGTGGGCGCTTTGCAGGATATGCGAGCGTCTTTGACCGGCTCGATAGCGGCGGCGATATTGTTTTGCCCGGTGCGTTTGCCAAAAGTCTCAAGGCGCGCGCGTGGCGCATCCGGCTGCTCTTTCAGCACGATCCCAAGGAGCCGGTGGGTTTTTGGGAAGAGCTGCGCGAGGACGGACATGGGCTTTTTGCGCGCGGGCGGCTGGTGCCCGGCGTGCCGCGGGCGGATGCGCTCAAACGCCTGATCGAGGCCGAGGCGCTCGATGGGCTTTCCATCGGCTTTCGCACTGTAAAAGCCAGCCGGCAGGCGGGGAACCGGCTGCTGCACGAGATCGATCTCTATGAAATTTCGATCGTGACCTTTCCGATGATGGAGGCGGCGCGGATCGCTGTTCCCATTTCGGCCGGCGCCGCCATTGCGGCTGCCACGAGAACTATCCGTAACCGATAGAAGGATGCCGACATGGATCGGATTGACGACGGCCTTGAAACCAAGGCCGGCGCGGGGACTGATGTTGCCGCGCTGTTTGGCGAATTTTCCTCCGCGTTCGAGGAATTCAAGCGCACCAATGACCAGCGCCTCAAGGAAATCGAAAAGCGCGGCACGGCGGACGGCTTGCTGGAAGGCAAGCTCGAAAAGCTCAATGCCGTGCTCGATGGGCAGAAGGCGGCGCTCGATCGCGCGACGGCGGAACGTGGCCGCCCGGTGCTCGAGGGCAAGGGCGCAGTGCCCAATGGCGAATATAAGGAGGCCTTTTCGGCCTATGTGAAGCGCGGCGAGGAAAAGGCCCTGCAGGTCGGCGTCGGCGCCGATGGCGGCTATGTGGTGCCCGCCGAGGTCGAGGTGGAAATCACCCGGCTGATGACGGGAATTTCCCCGATCCGCGCCATTGCCGGTGTGCGCCAGGTTTCGGCCTCGATTTATAAGCGTCCCATCACGGTGAGCGGGCCGCAGACGGGCTGGGTGGGCGAGGCGGCGAGCCGCCCGACGACATCGAGCCAGACGCTGGCGGAACTGACCTATCCGACGACCGAACTCTATGCCATGCCGGCAGCGACGACGGCTTTCCTCGACGATGCGGCTGTCGATGTCGGGCAGTGGATCGCCGACGAGGTCAATGCGGCCTTTGCGGCGCAGGAGACAACCGCCTTCGTCACCGGTAACGGCGTCAACAAGCCGACCGGCTTTCTGGCGGCGACGGCGGTTGCCGAGACGAGTTGGAGCTGGGGGAACCTCGGTTATGTGGCGACGGGCGTGGCGGGTGCTTTGCCGTCGAGCAATGCCAGCGATGTGCTGATCGATCTCGTCTATGCGCTCAAGGCCGGATATCGCCAGAACGCGACCTGGGTGATGAACCGCAAGACGCAGGGGACTCTGCGAAAGCTCAAGGATGCCGATGGCAATTACCTCTGGCAGCCTGCGGCGACGGCGGCCGGTCGCGCGAGTTTCATGGGCTTTCCGCTGGTGGAGGCCGAGGACATGCCGAACGTTGCGGCGAACTCGCTTTCGGTGGCGTTTGGCGATTTCCGCCGGGGCTATCTGATCGTCGATCGCCAGGGAGTGAACGTTTTGCGCGATCCCTATTCGAGCAAGCCCTATGTGCTGTTTTACACGACGAAGCGCGTGGGTGGCGGCATCGCGGACTATGATGCGATCAAGCTGCTCAAATTTGGGGTCAGCTAACCCCCGCCTAGCCTCCCCCTCTTAGGGGGAGGGACCTATCGAGTTAGAGATAACGGCAGAAAGCTACCGCAGCACCCCTCCCCCTATCAGGGGGAGGAAGGGTGGGGTGCCGCGGCGTTCCCAAACAAGGAAACAAAAATATGACGTCCTATCTCCTGGCGGGGCCCGCCGAGGAGCCGGTTTCGCTTGTCGAGGCGAAGGGGTTTCTCAAGGTCGAGGATGGTGCGGAAGACGGGCTGATCACGACGCTGATCGGGGCGGCGCGGCGGCATGTCGAGGGCATTACCGGCAAGGCGCTGTTGGCGCAGAGTTGGCGGCTGGTACTCGACGATTGGCCGGAGAATGGCGTCGTCAAGCTGCCGGTGGCGCCGTTGATTGCCATCACCGAGATTTCGGCGACGGATGGCAATGGCGCGAGCCATGAACTGCAGCTCGATCAGTTTCGATCGGAGCCCGATCGCCTGCTGGTGCCGCGCGTGGTGGTCGGCATGCCGGCGCTGCAGGAGCGGCAGGGGATCGAGATCGATTATGTCGCGGGGTTTGGTACGGAGCCCGAAGAGGTGCCGGCTGATCTCAAACAAGCCATGCTCGGGCTGATCGCGCACTGGCATGAGCATCGCGATGCCGTCATCGTCGCGGGATCGGGGGCAGTGGTGCCCTCGGGGTTCGACCGGCTGGTCGCGGCGCATAAGCGGGTGCGGCTGTGAGTGAGGCGGTGCCACCGATCGGGACGCTGACGGATCGGGTGCAGCTGAGGCGGCGCGAAAGCGTGGCGGAGCCGGAAGGCGGGCATGCGCGGATTTTCGTGCCGCTGGGCAATGCCTGGGCGCGGGTGCGCAGCCTTTCGGGGCGGCAGGGCAGCAATGCCGATGGGCGCATGGTGGCGATTTCGCATGCGGTGGTTTTGCGGTTTCGGCCTGATCTGGGGCCGGGCGATCGGATCATCTATCGCGGGCGCAATCTCGATGTGGTCAGCGCGGCGGATTTGAACGGGCGGCGGGCATACTTGAGCTGTTCGTGCAGCGAGACGCAGGTGACGGGATGAGCCATCCTATCGTTTTGCTGCAGGGGGCGCTGGTGGCGGCGCTTGAAGCGGATGCTGCGCTGACCGCCCTGATCGGGGCGGGTGGAGTTTTCGATGCGCCGCCGCAGAATAGGCCAGCGCCTTATGTGGTGATCGACCGGCACGATATGCGCCAAGCCGATGGCGACGGCACGCCGGGCCAGGAGCACCGGGTGATGGTGCATTGCTGGGCGGATCGGGCGAGCCGGAAGGCGGCACTGGGAATCGCCGAGCGAGTGATGGCGGCGCGAGTTGGGTTGGCGCCAGCGGGGTTGACGGTGACGCTGGCTGAGCATGTGCGGACCGAGACCGTCATTGATACGGC
>CAJYKO010000465.1 GCA_913775215.1 uncultured Devosia sp.
GCAGGACGTCCATAGCCGCCTCCGACAACACCACGGTTTTCCTGCCGGTCTTGCTGTCGGGCAAGAAGAGTAGCCCGCGCTGAAGGTCAACTTGCGTCCACTCGAGGTTTAAAATCTCTCCCACTCGACAGCCTGTCAGCATTAATAAGCGTAACGCATTTGTTGCATGAATGGAGAGAGGTGGCCGACGTGTGCTGGATTTTGGAGAGTGTTTGGACACGCCCTGAGTGTAGGGAAGCCCGTAGGTCTCCGCCTCAATCATTGCTTCCCCGAGCGCGTTGATTTCGTCGTTGGTCAGAAAACGTTCACGGCCATTTTCTTGGAAGCGCTCGATGCCACGCGCAGGGTTGGGGGCATCTGGATCTAGCCAATTGAAGGTGGCCGAGACGATCGCCAGCGCGCGGTTGGCTATGAACTTGCCGCCTTTTTCGGCGATCGCACCATGCATCGCGTTGACGTCGCTGCGAATTATGCTGCTCGTCCGCTTGCTTCCGAGCGCTGGACCGATGTGTAGATCTAGAATGCTCTGATAGTAATCTGCCGTCGCAGCTTTTCGCTTCGTGCGAACGTGCTTGGTGATGTAATCGGCGACTGTTTCGCGAAAAGGTTGCGATGCTCTTTCGAAGGCCTTCGCTTCCGCGGGGTCGGCGCCAAGCTGAACTTGGGCCAGGATCGCTCGGGCCGATTCGCGCGCTTGGTCGGGTGACAATCTGTCGAGGTGACCAAGGCTCATTCGCTTTTTCGCCACACTGCGCCCGCCCGCGCCGGGGCGGTACTCAGCAAACCATGTGCCTGTGCCGCCCGCATTGATCCTGAGGCCAAAGCCCTTCAGGTCAGAGTCATAGTAGACTCCAGGCTCAAGGCCCGAGACAGTCTTTCGCATAAGCTTCAGTACCGGCATAGACTGCTCCTGTCGCCACCGTGTCGCCACCAAGATAGGAAACAGCATGAAACAGTGCAAGACGATGGCTATGGACTAATGGGCAAAAGCAGGAGATTTCGGGCCTTTTGAGGCTTCGACTGAAACAGTCGGAAGCTTTTGGTGATCGCAGTCCGATAACTCTTAATCAGCGGGTCCAAGGTTCGAGCCCTTGTGCGCCCACCAAAGTCTTCCTAAGCCCCTGACATTTCAATTGAATGACAGGGCGGCACCGAGAAAGTTCCGTTCGGTGCCGGACTTCGCCTTGGGCGGTGGATCGGGTAGCATTCCGTTAACATTGACGCGTTTTCTAGTTAAATAGGCTAATGCGCTGCGGATGCGCTTTTCTCGAGCGGTCGCGCGTCGTATAGCCGCAGCACGATTTGCTCACCGGAAAGTCCTCCCCTCATGTTCGGAATCGATCCGAGTTTCTTCAGCTCGCTGCTTCAGGTCATCATGATCGACCTTGTGCTGGCAGGCGACAATGCTGTGGTCATTGGTCTCGCCGCAGCGGGCCTTGCATCCGATTTGCGCCGCAAGGCCATTCTTGTCGGTATCGCTGCAGCAACTGTGTTGCGCATCATCTTCGCGCTGATCACTTCGCAGCTTCTGTCGCTTGGCGGTGGTCTTTTGATCGCGGGCGGCATCCTGCTGTTCTGGGTATGCTGGAAGATGTACCGCGAACTCAGCGTCAGCCATGAAGAAGAGGGTGAGGCGACAGAAGCGCTCGCTGGCAACGATCTCAACGCCGATGGCACTGTTGCCGGCAAGGCGCCACGCAAGACGCTGCGCCAGGCCGTAACCCAGATCATCATCGCCGACGTGTCGATGTCACTCGACAATGTGCTCGCTGTGGCCGGCGCGGCGCAGCATCACACTGAAGCGTTGATCTTCGGTCTCGCGCTCTCCGTCGTCATGATGGGCGTTGCTGCGACCTTCATCGCGCGGCTGCTGCATCGCTTCCGCTGGATCGCCTGGGTCGGCCTTGCGATTATTCTCTTCGTGGCCCTGCGCATGGTGCTGGAAGGGGCAGGGGCTTTTGTCACGATTCCGGAAATCCCGCTGCTCTATACGCCGCATGCTCCGGCAGCAGCAGCTGCACATTGAACGGTTGACTTGAGCTTTCGCTAACCACATGCCTAAAACTGGGGCATTTGGGCGCGCTCAATAGGGATTTGCTCATCTAGAGCCACTAGCTTTCCCCGCAGACATCAAGCTGCGGGGATTTTTATGTCCGTCATCGCCGAAGAATCGTATCATCAGGGCCAGGCGGACACCGTTGTGGGTGCATCGGGCATTGTCCTGGCGAGCCGCCAGGTCTCCGGCGCGGACTGGGACGCGATCATTGGCAGCTTCGACGAGGTTTGCCAGGAGCAGATGCATGCTTTCGCCTCGACACGCTGGCCGGGTGTGAGCCAGGAGCCGCTGATCTTTTCGCGCGGCGGGACGGTAGTCGGTGGAGCGATGGTGATGATCCAGCCGTTGCCGCTCGGTTTGGGCAAGATGGCCGTGGTTAAATGGGCTCCGATGCTCGCATCGCGCAAGGTTGCGGATGCCGACGCCTTGCGCGTCGCCATGACCGAATGCCTGCTCAAGGATTACGCCGAAACGCGGAACATGATGCTCTCGGTTTTGCTGCATGCAGCGCCCGAGGAAACCAATGCGGGCTATGTGGCGCTGCGCCAGCGCGGTTTTGCGCGAGGCTCGACCCTGCTGTTTCCCAATCGCTATATGGTCAAGTTGCAAATCTCGGATGCCGAGCAGCGCAAGAGCTTTAGCCAGACCTGGCGGCGCCAGCTCAACAAGGCGGAAAAATCTGGCTTGGAATTCTGGCGCGGTGAGCCGGGCGAGATCGAAGCGTTCAAGGCGCTTTATGCCGCCATGACCGAGCGCAAGCAGTTTCCCGATCACTCGGCTTATGAAACGCTTGATGCGCTGATGGCGCTCGATGAGCCGCTGCGGCCGGAACTGTTCTTCGTCCGCCATGGCGACGAAACAGTCGCCGGGGCGCTGATCTTCAAGGCCGGCGAGCGGGCGGTCTATCTCTATGGCGCGACCAATGACAAGGCGCTGCCGCTGCGCGCCGGCTATTTCCTCCACTGGCACGTCATCCGCTGGTTGCGCGATAACACGCGAGGCCAATGGTATGATCTTGGCGGCACCGACGGGTTCCAGGGGCTGCATCAGTTCAAGACGGGCATGGTCGGCGATGCGGGCGTTATCCGTCCCGTGCCTCCGGTTCTCAACTACGCGACTTCACCTTGGGCCAAGCTCATCGGCACCGCGGCCTTCACGCTCCGCGATCTTTATCAACATACCCGGCGGCATATCGACGGGCTTAGCAGCAGCAAGGCCAAGCCGGACCAGACGCCGCATATCTGGGACGAGTATCTGAAATGAGCCTCGCCCGGAGACTAGCTTCGCAGTCGTCGGTTATCTTTGCGGCCCGTATCTTTGGTGCCGGTTTCATCTTCGCCACCCAAGCGCTCATCGCCCGCCTCTGGGGCGCGCAATTGCTCGGCGAGTTTTTGTTGACCGTGGCAAGCGTCAACCTCGTCGCTGTGGTGATGCCGCTCGGATTTCATACGGTCGGCACCTATTTTGCAGCCGAGTACAGGGCGCGCGGCAGCAGGCAGCAATTGCTCGCCTTCCTGACGCGGGCCTATGGCCATGTGCTGTTGACTTTTGCCGGCCTGATCATCGCCGGGCCGATGCTACTGGATCTGATCGGACAGGGGCAGGGCACGCTGGCGCTACATTTCGTGCCCTTCGCTTTGCTGACGCTGGGCACGGCGATCGTTTACGTGAACAGCGCCATGCTGGTGGGGCTCAAGCGGCCATTTGCCGGTTTTTTTGCCGATGCGCTGCTGCGCCCCATGATCGTGCTCGTCTCGTTTCTCGTCGCGCTTGGCGTAAGCCAGCCGGACGCGGGCTTTACGCAGATGCTGTGGTGCTTTGCGCTGGCCTATATCGTTGTGTCGCTGATCCAGTTTGGCCTCGTGCTGAAGAGCCTGCCGCAGGTGCCGCTGAATGCTGAGCCACAAGTGGTCGACAGCAAGCGCTGGTGGCGGTTTGCGCTGCCATGGGTGCTCATCAGCCTCGCGACGGATTTCTTCTTCGATATCGACCTGCTTTTGCTGAGCCACCTTTTGAGCAAGGAAGAATTGGCGATCTTCGGCGTCTGCACGCGCATCTTTTCGCTGGTGTCGTTCGGCGTCGCGGCGGTTTATGCCGTGACCATGCCGGATATGTTCGAGAGCGAGGCCAAGGCTGACCGGGGCGAGTTCAACCGCAAGGTGGGCGAGGCCAATGCAGTGGCCAGCGGTGTTTCGCTAGTGCTGTTTGGCGGCGCGGTCATCGGTGCGCCCTTTGCATTGATGTTGTTCGGGCCGGATTTTGCAGCGGGTGCCGCGCCCCTTGCGATCCTCTGCCTGTCGCTGGTGGTGCGATCGGTTTTGGGCCCGGCGTCGATTGTTCTCTCGATCCATGATCGGCCTTGGGCGAGCCTGCCAGCGGTCGCGTTGGGGATTTTTTCGCTGTTTGTCAGCAACCTGATACTTGTGCCGGCCATGGGGCTCGTGGGAGCGTCGTTGGCGGCGATCCTCTCGATCACCATCTGGTCGATGGCGCTGTGGATGACGGCATTGCATACCGCGCGCGTGGATGTGTCGATCTTGCAGTGGTTCAGGAGCCGACGGGTCGTGGTCGCGGCTGAGTAGGCGGCCAATCACTCGGTGTCATCCGGACGCAGGCCGGGATTCATCTCGAGATGTCGTGTTGATAACTTCTGACGTGAACTTGCTTTGGTTCAAGGATAGGCCCCGGCCTTCGCCGGGGTGACATCTGGTGGGGGCGCGAAGTCTCAAGCGCCAACCAAACCCTTGATGCTGTTCTTCAATCGGCCCAAACGACCGATGTTGACGCCGTTGTCGTAGTCGTCGCCGACCTTGGTGTAGAACTTTTCAATCAGTAGATAATCCTGGCCGAAGATGTGCTGTTCGAGGAGCGCGGTCTCGCGATAGCCGTAGCGCTTCAGGAGCATGCGGGCGACTTCGTTTTCCGGCCGGACGAAGGTGAAGGCCTTGTGGAAGCGGTTTTGGTTCCAGTGCTCGTCGAAGGCGCGCATGCCGAACATGCCGAGCTTGGTCTGGCGATGGGAGGGGAAGACCCAACTCCAATAGCGGAAGACGGCGCCGAATTCGGGACCCGAGACCATGGCGCCGCCGGGAACGCCATCGGCGCACATGATCATGATGTGCCAGGGATCGATGGCGAGGAGATTTTGCAGATAGGTCTTGTTGAGCCGCGCCGTTTCATAGGCCTTGAAGCGGTCATTATAGAACGGGGACGTCGCGATGACGTCTTCCAGTTCGGCTTGAATGAGGTCGATATCTTTGGGCTCGGCGGCCCGGATGGTCATTTCGGCCATTGATCTCTTCCCTTGCGCATATCTGCGAGAGGCAAGAATAGCGCGGGGCCGTTAATGGACCATGGCATTTGCGCGCAGCTTTGCCCCGAATGGTCAAGGGGTTGCGGCAGGTGGCAGGGCTCTCTAGAACGGATACCGGGAGAGACTAGGAGGACGACAATGAGCGAAGAGCTCTTGTTCCAGCCCACTGCGGCTGCACTCGCGCATACCAGGACCACGGCAGCCGATTACGAAGCGCAGTATCAGCGCTCGATCGACGATCCCGACGGTTTCTGGGCCGAGCAGGCGAAGCGCCTCGATTTGGTGACTTTCCCCAAGACCATCAAGAATACGAGCTTTGCCTATCCCGATATCTCGATCAAATGGTTCGAAGATGGGGTGCTCAATGTCTCCTACAATTGCCTCGACCGGCATCTCGAAAAGCGCGGCGACCAGACGGCAATCGTCTGGGAAGGCGATATGCCGGGCACGGATGGCAAGGCGACCTATCGCGAACTCCACGAGCGCGTTTGCCGCTATGCCAATGTCTTGAAGGCCAATGGCGTCAAGAAGGGCGATCGCGTCACGATTTATATGCCGATGGTCATCGACACGGCTGTCGCCATGCTCGCCTGTACGCGCATCGGCGCGGTGCATTCGGTGATCTTTGGCGGCTTTTCTCCTGACTCCATCGCGGGCCGCGTCGAGGATTGTGGCTCGAAGATTATCCTGACGGCGGATGAGGGCCGTCGCGGCGGCAAGACCATCGCGCTCAAGAAAAATGTCGATGCGGCGCTGGCCAAGGTCGGTGGCGTCGAGCGGGTGATCGTCACCAAGGTGACGGGCAATGCCGTTGCCATGGAGGCGGGCCGGGACGTCTGGTATGACGACGAGGCGGCC
>CAJYKO010000466.1 GCA_913775215.1 uncultured Devosia sp.
GCATATTGCGAGAGGAAAGCGATGGCGATTTCCTGGCGCTTTTCTTCGGCGAACTTTTTGCGCGCTTCAAGGATACGCTTGTGGTTGTGGCCGAAGGCAAGCGAGCCGAAGCCGCCGAAAAAGTCGAGGATCTTGCGGCCGGTCTGGTCGTAATAATACATGCCCTCGGCACGCTCGATCTTGATCTTGTGAAAGCCCAGAAGCTTCATGAAATGAAGCTGGCCGGGATTCATGTGCTGGGCAAAGAGCTCGTTGATGGTCTTGATGTCGAGCGCCTTGGCGTCTTCGACGCTGAGGAGTTTTGGCTTGACCGTCTTGGTTTCGGGGAAGGGCAGGTTCATGACACTGGACACCGGGTTGTTCCTCACGCGGCCTTGGATTGGGTGACGGCGGCAGGCTCATTGCCGGCCAGTTTCTTGCGGTATTCGGTATAGGCGGCGATGAGCATGTCTTCGTCGCGATATTGGGGGATCCAGCCGAGCTCACGCTCGCCCTTCGAGACATCGAGAATGCACATCTCGTCGGCGATCAGATATTGCTCGGGGTCCATGATCGGCATGTTCAGGAGATCGAGGAAATCGAGCGTGCGCTTGACGGCCCAGCCGGGGGTGGGGACCAGCAGCGAGCGCGAGCCGGCATGCTTGATCAGCTTGGTGAGCAGTTGGCGCGTCGTCGGGGGATTGAGCGAGCCGAGATTATAGACTTCGTTGGGGACGCCAGCGGTGAAGGCGGCATGGGCTGCCGAGGCGCAATCGAAAACCGAGATGAACTGGTAGGGGTTTTTGCCCGAGCCGATCATCGGGACCGGCAAGTTCATGTCGATCAGCTTGAAGAGTTTGGCCAAAATGCCGAGGCGGCCGGGGCCGATAATGAGGCGGGGGCGGAACATGGTGATGTTCATGCCCTTTTCGCGCCAGTCGGCCGCGAGAAGCTCGGTCTTATATTTCGAAAGGCCATATTCGCCCAGAGGGGCACAGGGATGGTCCTCTTTTTGCGGCCAGGTATAGGTGTGGCCATAGACCATGTCCGTCGTGAAATGGACGAGGCGGTTGGCGCCGGCCTTGTCCATGGCGCGGATGATGTTCTCGGTGCCGTAGTAGTTCACCGGGAAGAAGAAATCGTGGCGCTTGGCGCGGACCTGGATCGGCGAGAGCATTTTGGCCGAGAGGTTATAGACCATGTCATCGGGCCTGATGCCGAGCGCGCGAATAGACACGTCGCTCGTGACGTCGGTCTCGACGAAAGCCACGTCGCGATAATGCGGCAGATCGGATTTGACGATGTCGGCCACGATGACTTCGTGACCGTCATTGAGAAGGCGTGGGGCCAGGTGCCGGCCGACAAAGCCATCGCCGCCGAAAATGATGTGTCGCATTCGTTGTCCCGCTTTGAATGTCTGAATGAGGTTCTTCGATGGATCAGGTGCTGGCCCGATTGAGGCTCGCGACCGTCTCCGTTGGTTCGGTATGCTTGGTCCCGCCCTGGGCTATCAGCACGGTGCCGACGCAGATGAGTGCGATGCCGGCGATCTTGAGGGCGCCGAGATCTTCCTTGAAGACGAAGAAGGCGAAGATGGCGACGGCCACATAGGCAAGGCTGAGGAAGGGATAGGCGAAGGAAATATCGACCTTGGAAAGCACATAAAGGTGCGAGGCCATGGAGATGACGAAAGTGGTCAGCCCGGCAAAAACCCAAGGATTGAAGACGATCTGGAAGATGCGAAGGATCGCGGTGTCGGCGGTGAAACTGATCGAGCCCATCGACGTCATTCCGGCTTTCAGCATGAGCTGGGCGGCCGCATTGGTGAAGACGGTGAAGAGGATGAAGGGGAGGTAAGCCATTGGTGTCCTCTATTCGGCGGCGAGGGCTGGAAGGGGGTGGGAGAGGGCGAGCGCGGTGCGCTGCCAGAAATTGGAATTGAACTTTGGATCGCGCACGCGCTCGAGCTTTTCCCAATCGGGGAAGCCGGCGGCGAAGGTTTCGGCACTCATGTGCTGGTCTTTGTAAGGGTTCACGCGTCCGCCGACGGCTATGGTCATGGCGTCGAGACGATCGAGGAGCGCTCGGGTCGAGGCGCCGCGATTGGAAAAATCCATGGTCAGCGTATAGCCGGGCTGCGGGAAGGAGAGGAGGCCGGGGGAGGGGACCGAACCGAAGCGCTTCAGAACTGTGAGGAACGAAGTCTCGCCGGCGTCGCGGCTGGCGGCCAGGAGAGCCGGAATGGTTTTGGGCGCGGCGGCGAAGGGGATGATGCTCTGGTGCTGGTAAAGACCCTTGGGGCCGTAGAGGCGGTTCCAGTTTCCCACGGCATCGAGTGGATAAAAAAAGCTGCCATAGGGGCTCAAATGGGTGCCGGATTTGCGCGCCTTGGCATGGAAATAAGCGGTATTAAAACCGCGGAGGCTGAGGCCGTTGAGCATGGAAAACGGCATTTCAAATGGCACGGTGAGTTTTGTCGCGCGCGGTGACACGGCGAAATTGCCGTTGTCTGCGTGGTTGCCGGTGAGGAGGATGCCGCGGCCGGTGTTCTTGCCGCTGGCGAGTTGATCTACCCAGGCGACGGCATATTCGTTTTCGGCGTCGGCGCGCTCGGCCATGTCGAAATAGGCGTCGAGCGAGGAAAAGGACGTGATGGTTTCGGCAATGTCGAGCGAGCCGACGCGCATCAGGCGGATCGAGGCGGTGAGAATAATGCCGGTGAGGCCCATGCCGCCGATGGTTGCGGCGTAAAGATCCGGGTTTTGTTCCGGCGAGCAGGCGTGCACTGTGCCGTCGGAGCGAAGGAGTTCGAAGCCCACGACATGGCAGCCGAATGAGCCACGGCGGTGATGGTTCTTGCCGTGGACATCGTTGGCGATGGCGCCGCCGAGGGTGACGAAGCGCGTGCCGGGGGTGACGGGCAGAAAATAGCCCTGCGGCGCGGCGTGGGCGATCAGCTCTTCGAGCGTTGCGCCAGCCTCGGCGGTGAGGAGGCCGGATTGAGGATCAAAGCCGAGAATGGCGTGGCGGCCGCGCATGGGAATGAGCGCGCCGGCATCATTGTGGCAGGTATCACCATAGGATTTGCCATTGCCGAAGGCGAGGTAGCTCGTCGTCGTGGGCCCAGCCCGCATGGAAAGAATCGCGGTTTCGGGCGGGATGGATGCCCGCTTGCGGCGGTCAAGGCGGCCAAAACTGTCGAAGGCGCTCATCAGAACAAGCTCCCCAACAGCATGAAGACCGCGCCAATGGCGACGAAAAGCTGACTGCGCCAGTCGGTGGCGATGAAGACGACGGGGTCGTCATGCATTTCGCGGCGATAGGCGAGGATCCAGATGCGGATGGTGATGTAAAGGACAATCGGTACGAGCGGCCAGATCAGCCAGGGGGAGGTATAGTAGCCGATGACTTCCTGGCTCTGGATATAGAGCGAGAGGACCAGCGCGGCTGTGAAGGCGGAGGCAATGCCGGCCTGGCCGATGATGGAAATATCTTCGGGGCGATAGCCACGCCCGGCGATGCGGTCGCGCTCTGAAACCTTCGAGGTCTGCAACTCCACATAGCGCTTCACGAGCGCCAGGGAGAGGAAGAAGAACATCGAAAAGGCGATGAGCCAGAAGGACAAAGGCAGGTGGGCCGCCGCCTTTCCGCCGATGATCCGGAGCGTGTAGAGGCCGGCAAGGCACAGCACATCGACCAGCAGCATGCGCTTGATGGCGAAGGAATAGGCCGTGGTGGTGACCGCATAAAGTGCGATGACGAGTGCAAAGAGCGGCGGCAGCGTGAAACAGATGGCCGCGGCCAGCAGCATGAGGCCGCCAGAGACGGTGAGGCCGAATGGAACGGATAAGGTGCCATTGGCGAAGGGACGGTTGCGCTTGGTGGCATGCTGGCGATCAAGCGGCAGGTCGATGATGTCGTTGAGGATATAAATGGCCGAGGCGGCGGCGCAGAAGGCGAAAAAGGCGAGCAGCGAATCGAGCATCACCGTTGCATTGGTGAGTTCGTGGGCCAAGACGGCCGGGGAAAAGACCAGGGCGTTCTTGAGCCACTGATGGCAGCGCAGCATTTTTGCGTAGGTTTTCAGGCTCGGCTTGGTGTGATCGAAGCGCTGGGCGCCCGTGCGCTGCTGGTAGCGATGTGCGGTGGCATCAGGCGCGACGACGATCGCCTTGCGAGCTGCATCGAAGACTTCGATATCGGCGCGGTCATTGCCGGCATAGTCAAAGCCTTTTGGTCCAAAAGTTTCGGTGAGGAGTTTTGCCTTGTTGTGGGCTGCAAGATTGATCCTGTCGTCGGAACTATAGACGGCGGAAAAAATGCCGAGATGGTCGGCAACGGCAGCGGCAAAGGGGGCGGCAGCGGCGGTGACGAGGACAAGTTCACGGCCGAGCGCCTTTTGCGTCGAGAGAAAAGCGAGAAAATCCTGGCGATAGGGGAGAATGCTCGCGTCGAAGTCGATCCGGGCGGCGATTTCGGCCTTGAGTCGCGCCTTGCCGCTGAGGGCCCAAATTGGCACGAGAAAGAGGAAAAGCGGGTTCTTTCTGAGAAGCTGAAACAGGCCTTCCCAAAGCAGATCCGCTGCGATCAGCGTGCCATCGAGATCAACCGCCAATGGCAGGTCCGAAATTTTCTGTACCCGTACATTCATTGTCGTGCACCCTGTTTTCAGAGCCGTTGCAAGCGGTTTCTGGCGTGTCACGCCTGCCCACCGATTACGCTACCCCTGCCGATGCTCCTGCATCTGGCCTTGTGCCCGTTCGGGCTTGTCTTGAGCGCGGTCGGCTTTTTGGAAGTCGAGCCCCACCTTTTCTTGGCGTTGATCTAGGGGCTCAACCTCTTAATTAGGTCTGATCGTGAGGGGAGAACTGCAGCAGAACTTGGCGGCAGGTGGTCATATCTTGCGCCAAGGTTGAGAGAGCTTTGGCGCGAATGGTAAAATTTTATCGAATGGCTGCGGCGGGATCGGCGGCCCGGTTTGCACTCTTGAGCCGGGTGCGGATCGCGGCAATATCGAGGACATAGGCAGCAAGGCCATAGGCAATGACGCCGGCAAACGCGGGAAGCGCGAGATCGAGGGGATCATTCCCGATCAGGACGCGGTCGAGCCAATAGGCGGGCGCGGCCATAACGAGAGTTGCGAGGCCCACTTTGAGGAATGACATGGGCGCGAGCGGCAGGGGATAGGACCAGCGCGTCAGACAATAGCCGATGATCATGCCGAGCGCTTCGGAGAGCACCAGGGCCCAGGCGGCGCCGGCAAGGCCAAAGCGTGGCACGAGGACGGCGAGGGCAACGGCATTGAGGGCCAGGGTAACAACGCCCTGGGCCAGCATGAGGCCAGGCTTACGCTTGACCTGAAAACTGACATGCAGGATCTGGTAGGTGACGGAGCGGAAAAGCCAGGCGAGCGCAAGGATCGGTATGAGGGCCGTCGCTTCGATGCGGAATTCTTCGCCGAGCACGACAAAGGCCAGTTTTCCAGCGACGATTGCCAGCCCCGCGGCGGCTGGGGCCAGAATGGCGAGCAGCATTTCGGTGCTTTCCACTAAATGCTGATCGAGCCCGGAGCGATCGTTGCGGGCGAGGAAATGCACGGCAATAGGCACGACGGCGGTGCCGATGGCGACGCCGGGAAAAAGCATGATCTGGCGCACGAGATCGGCCGAGGCGCCATAGAGGCCGGCAGCGTGTTCGCCCATGGCGCCAGCGAGCACGAAACGATCGAGCATGGTCTGGAGAACGAAAACCGTGCTCGAAACGGTCATGGGAAGACCGAAAACGAGAAGAGCCCG
>CAJYKO010000467.1 GCA_913775215.1 uncultured Devosia sp.
ATTCATAGAGCGTCAGCCCCAGGAACACCGCGCCCAAGAGCCCGGTGATCGAGAGCCAGATCAGCGTCCCCTTCTGCTTGCCCTCGTCCATATCGAGCATGGCAAAGCCATAGGTGATGGAGCTGAGGAGAAGCGCCGTGGTGCTGACCGCAACCAGCGGCAGGTTGAACAGGTGCTCCGGCGACGGCCCGGCGGCAAAATTGCCCCCGAGCACGCCATAGATGGCAAAGAGCGAAGCGAAGATGAGACAGTCGCTCATCAGGTAGATCCAGAACCCGATCTGCGTGGAAGCGTGAGCGGGGTGATCGTGCGCCACAAGCTCGTAGAATTCGGGCGCGTCAGCGGTTGTCGTGTGTGCGGGTGAACTCATCTTAGCGTGCTCCGCTCAAGAGGCGCGTGCGCTTATCCTCGACCTCGGTCACCGCCTCGATCGGGATGTAGTAATCGCGTTCATAGTTGAAGGTATGAATGATGGCCGCGCCGATAAGGGCGACAAAGCTCAGGATCACGAGCCACCACATATACCAGATGAGCGCAAAGCCGAGGACGACGCTAAGGCCGGCTAGGATCACACCCGTACCGGTGTTACGCGGCATATGGATGTCCATGTAGCCCTTGGTCGGCCGCTGGGCATTGCGCTGCTTCATGTCCGCCCAGGCATCGCTATCGTGGATGATGGGCGTGAAGGCGAAATTATACTGGGGCGGCGGCGAAGAGGTCGCCCATTCCAGTGTACGTCCGTTCCATGGATCGCCCGTCGTGTCCCATTCCTTGTTCTTGCCAAGGATAGAGACTGCGAACTGTATGCCCATCGAGGCGATACCGCCTGCAATGACCAGCGCACCGATGCCGGCAATGATGAACCAGATCTGGAGCGATGGATCGTCGAACGTGCGGAGGCGACGGGTGACGCCCATGAGCCCAAGCACATAGAGCGGGCCGAAGGCGAGCCAGAAGCCGACATTCCAGAGCCAGAACGAGATCTTGCCCCAGAACTGGTTGAGCTTGTAGCCGAAGGCCTTGGGCCACCAGTAATTGATGCCGGCAAAGATGCCGAACAGCACGCCGCCGATGATGACGTTGTGGAAGTGCGCCACGAGGAACAGCGAATTGTGGAGCACGAAGTCGGCTGGCGGCACGGCCAGCAGCACGCCGGTCATGCCACCTATGGTGAAGGTGAGCATGAAGGCGATAAGCCACATCATGGGCAGCTCGAACCGGATCCGGCCCTTATACATCGTAAAGAGCCAGTTGAAGATCTTCGCCCCCGTTGGGATCGAGATGATCATGGTCGTGATGCCGAAGAACGAGTTGACGCTCGCGCCCGACCCCATGGTGAAGAAGTGGTGCAGCCACACAAGGTAGGAGAGCACCGTGATGACGACCGTGGCGTAGACCATGGAGGTGTAGCCAAACAGGCGCTTGCCCGAGAAGGTCGAGGCGACCTCCGAGAAAATGCCGAAGGCCGGCAGGATAAGGATGTAAACCTCCGGGTGGCCCCAGATCCAGATGAGGTTGACATACATCATCGGGTTGCCGCCGAAATCGGAGGTGAAGAAGTTCGTCCCCACATACCGATCAAGAGCGAGCAGCGTCAGAACGGCAGTCAGGATCGGGAAGGACGCCACGATCAGGACGTTGGTGCAGAGCGAAGTCCAGGTAAAGACCGGCATCTTCATCAGCGTCATGCCCGGTGCACGCATCTTGATGATGGTCGCGATGAGATTGACCCCCGATAAGGTGGTCCCCACACCCGCGATCTGCAGCGCCCAGATGTAATAGTCCACCCCCGAGGCAGGTGAATGCTCGATGCCCGACAGCGGCGGAAAGGCCAGCCAACCGGTCTGGGCGAATTCGCCGATGAAAAGGCTGGCCATGATCAGCACGGCGCCGCCTGCCGTCATCCAGAACGAGAAATTGTTGAGGAACGGGAAGCTGACGTCGCGCGCCCCGATCTGCAGCGGCACCACATAGTTCATGAAGCCGGTGATCAGCGGCATGGCCACGAAGAAGATCATGATCACGCCATGGACTGAAAACAGCTGATCATAATGGTGAGCGTTGAGGTAGCCCTCCGAGCCGTTGAACGCGATGGCCTGCTGAAGGCGCATCATCAAGGCGTCGGTAAAGCCGCGCACAAGCATGACAAGGCCGAGCACCATATACATGATGCCGATCTTCTTGTGATCGACGCTCGTGAACCACTCTTTCCAGAGATAGCCCCAGAGTTTGAAGTAGGTCAGCGCGCCGACAAGCGTAACGCCTGCGAGCGCAACGACGATGAATGTCACGACCACGATCGGTTCGTGCAGCGGCAGGACGTCCCAGGTCAGGCGTCCGAAAATGAAGGACCAGAACTCGTTTGTCATAGCGCGTCAGTCGATGTGGTTTCGTTGAAGGCGAGCTTGCCGGCGAGCCAGTCGAGCGCCGGCGCATTGATTTGGGCAACGGCTTCAGGCCGAGTGAGGCCGCGGCCGACGAAGGGAGCGCTGCTTGGGGCATGGATCGCCGGAAGCTTTGCCGTCATGGCGATGGCTTCCTCGGTCGAGCAGATGGCCGCGACATAGGTCTTTTGCGGGCCGAAGGGCGAGCGATTGCGTTCCCCGCCGCCATAAAGTTCGGGCGCGAGATTGTCGATGCCGGCGTGGCCAAGGCCACCCTGCTGATCGATCGACATCATCTCGCTCATGCACATCTTGTCGAGTTCGACGCACATATTGACGATGGCGGTGTAGAGCCCGCTTTCGACGCCGGCAAAATGCATGACCGGAACGTGTTCACTCGGCTTTTCGACTTCGAGATAACGCTGGCGATTGAGCATATCCGGTGAAGCCTTGACGTCGGCGATCCAGGTATCGAATTCGCCGTCGCTCACGCCCTTCGTAACGAAGTGCATACCCGAAAAACCGTGGCCGCTATAATGGGCGGCGATGCCCTTATAGGTGCCGGGATTGTTGATGACGCCATGGAGCTGGGTCTGCATGCCGGGCATGGCATAGATCATGCCGGCCATTGCGGGGATATAGAACGAGTTCATCACCGTCGACGCCGTCAACTTGAAGTTGATGGGTCGATCGACCGGCACGACCAGTTCGTTGACCGTGGCAACGTCATATTGGGGATAGATGAACATCCATTTCCAATCGAGCGCCACGACTTCCACTTCCAGCGGTTGGGTACTCGCCGGGATTGGACGATTGGGCCCGAGGCGGCCGAGCTCGCGATAGGGATCGAGCAGGTGCGTCGACACCCAGGTGACTGCGCCCAGACAGATGATGATGGCGAGCGGGGCCGACCAGATCACCAATTCGAGTCGGGTCGAGTGGTGCCAATCCGGCTCATATTTGGCCTCGGTATTGGAGGCTCGGTATTTTCGGGCGAACAGCACCACCAGTACCATGACCGGGATGATGATCAGCAGCATCAGCACCGTTGCGATGATGATGAGATCGCGCTGCTGCATGGCGATATCGCCGGCAGGCGCCATCACCACAGCATTGCAACCGGCAAGAAATGGTGCCAGCAAAGAGACAGATAGAATTTTGGCGATACGAGACATGGCGGCCCTTGGGAGCAAGACTGCACTTTCCTTGCGGCCTACTCCCATGGATCGAACTGCGCCATCGGACATTTTGTCCACTCGTAAGTCGCCGCGCTATAATGCATGAGAAAACGAAATTGCCCATATTCGGGCGCGTCGCAAAAAGAACATAAAAATCTTTTCGCGAAAATATCGATCCAAGTCAGGAGCTTAGCGCCATGGCCGCTTCTTCTACACACATCGGTGAGACGTCTGCCGAGCAAGACGCACGCAACGTCAACGACAGTCATCGGCCCGTCGATGCCGGTGAAATCGCCATCGGTGTGATTATTGGTCGCACGTCAGAGTTCTTCGATTTCTTCGTCTATGCCATTGCCTCGGTGCTGGTTTTTCCCTCGGTCATCTTTTCCTTTACCAATCCGCTGACCGGAACATTGCTCTCCTTCGCCGTTTTCGCGCTGGCCTTCGTGGCGCGGCCGTTCGGCACGGTGTTGTTCTCGGCAATCGACCGCAACTATGGTCGCGGCGTCAGGCTCACCATCGCGCTCATGCTGCTCGGGATATCGACCGTGGCCGTCGCCTTCCTCCCCAGCTACGATCAGGTCGGGTGGTTGGCCATCGCCATTCTGATCATCTTCCGCATCGGCCAGGGCCTCGCACTTGCCGGCGCCTGGGATGGGCTCGCCTCGCTTCTCGCGCTCAATGCACCGCAGCATAAGCGCGGCTGGTATGCCATGATGCCCCAGCTCGGCGCGCCGATCGGGCTGATCGTCGCCTCCGCGCTCTTTGCTTATCTCTCCTCGGCGCTGTCGGCCGAAGATTTCCTCGCCTGGGGCTGGCGCTACCCGTTTTTCGTGGCCTTCGCCATCAACGTCGTGGCGCTGTTCTCGCGCCTTCGCATCGTCGTGACGCCGGAATATACCAACCTCTTCAAGAGCGGCGAACTGATCCCTTCAACCATTCGCGAAACGCTCGCCAATGACTGGCGCAACGTCGTGATCGGCGCCTTCGCCCCGCTCGCGAGCTTTGCGCTCTTTCACATGGTCACGGTGTTTCCGCTCTCCTATGTGTTCCTTTATACCGAGGACCCACCGGTTGATTTCCTCCTGATCGAAGTGGGTTCGGCCTCTGTAGGTCTGCTTGCCGTGATCCTGTCGGGTCACCTCGCCGACCGCTTCGGCCGCCGCTGGTTGCTGGGCGTCTCGGCCGCCTTTATCGGCGTCTATTCGGTATTTGCGCCGCTCTTGCTCGGTGCCGGGCAGGTCGGTGAAATCATCTACATGGTCGTCGGCTTTGCCCTTCTCGGCGTGTCCTTCGGCCAGTCATCCGGCGTCGTCGCCTCTAACTTCAGCCGGATCTATCGCTATACCGGTTCGGCGCTGACCTCGGACATGGCCTGGCTCTTCGGTGCCGGCTTTGCCCCCGTGGTTGCTCTGGCGCTGTCGGCCACTTTCGGGCTGATTTCGGCAGGCGCCTATCTGCTGTCCGGGGCCGTCTGCACGCTCCTTGCGCTCTACTTCAACCGTCAGCTGGCGCGAACCAACTAGGCCTAACCCACTCAATTATGGGGATAAATCGAAACGCGCGGCTCTACCGGAGCCGCGCGTTTCGCCTTTTTCGGCCTCCCATAAAAGAACAAGTGCACGCCGCCAATCTTGTATGGTACATGTAACCGCGCGGCGAATACCCCTATTGATCGCGCCGCGGATGAGCCGGCATGCAAGGAGCGGAAATGGCCAAGACTTACGCAATCGTGGGCACGGGCGGACGGGCCAGGATGTTCTACGAGGCCATTCTGGGACCTCACAAAGACAATTCGCGGATGGTCGCGCTCTGCGACACCAACCAGACGCGCATGGACTATACCAACCGCATCTTCGTCGAAGAACTCGGCGGAGAGGCCGTGCCGACCTATAAGGCCGAGGATTTCGAGCGCATGATCGCCGAAACCAAGCCGGAATACGTGATCGTTACCTCGGTCGACCGCACGCACCACAAATACATCATCCGCGCCATGGAATTGGGCTGCGACGTCATCACCGAAAAGCCGATGACGGTCGACAAGGAAAAGTGCCAGGAAATCCTCGACGCCGTCGAGCGCACGGGGCGGAACATCCGCGTCACCTTCAACTATCGCTATGCGCCGCATAATTCCGCACTGCGCGAGTTGATCGCCGAGGGCGCCATCGGCACACCGACCTCGATCCACTTCGAATGGCTGCTCGATACCCGCCACGGCGCCGACTATTTCCGCCGCTGGCACCGCGACAAACGCAATTCCGGTGGCCTGATGGTCCACAAGTCGACCCACCACTTCGACCTCGTCAATTTCTGGCTCGGCAGCCAGCCCGACACGGTCTTTGCCATGGGCGACCTCAAATTCTATGGCCGCGCCAATGCCGAAGAACGCGGCGTCTTCACCCCCTACACCCGCACCACCGGCGTCGAGGCGGCCAAGAACGATCCCTTCGCCATCGACCTGACCGCGACCCCCACCCAGAAGGCGCTCTACTGGGACGCCGAGAAGGAAGACGGCTACCAGCGCGACCAGAATGTCTTTGGCGACGGCATTTCCATCGAAGACACGATGAATGTCATGGTGCGCTACCGCAACAAGGCGGTGATGACCTATTCGCTCTATGCCTATGCCCCCTGGGAAGGCTTCAACGTCGCCATCAACGGCACCGGCGGACGGCTCGAACTGATGGTCCGCGAAACCTCCTATATCAATGCCGGTTCGACCTCGACGGCAGAGGGCGCAGCCAAGGGCGTCGACCTCTACCACTTCCCACTCCACGGGGAATCGCGCGTGGTCCACGTCCCTGCCGGCGAAGGCGGCCATGGCGGCGGCGACAAGATCATGCTTGAGGAAATCTTCGGCAATGCCACCCCGCGTCCCGGCTATGGCGCCAACCATCGCGATGGCGCGCTTTCGATCCTGACCGGCATCGCGGCGAACCAGTCCTTTGCCACTGGCCTGCCGGTCGATGTGCGGAGCCTTGTCAAACTGTGACCCAAAAGCCGCCCAAGGCTTAAGCAACACGGCGGGGGCCTGTTGGGAGGCAGGCCCCTCGCCCTGGCTTTGACGGCATGAGGAGGAGATCATGCGCAAGACATCGGAGCAGTTGCGGTCCGCGCGCTGGTTCGCTCCGGATGATCTGAGAAGCTTCGGGCATCGCTCGCGCCTGATGCAGCTCGGCTATTCGGAGGCCGATTTCATGGGCAAGCCCGTGATCGGCATTCTCAACACCTGGTCCGAGCTCAACGCCTGCCACAGCCACTTTCCCGAACGCGTGGAAGCGGTGAAGCGCGGCGTCCTCGCCGCCGGTGGTTTTCCGGTGGAGCTGCCGACGCTCTCAGTCGACGAGAGTTTTACCAAGCCCACATCGATGCTCTATCGCAACATGCTGGCCATGGAGACCGAGGAAACCATCCGCTCGCATCCCCTCGACGGCGTGGTGCTGATGGGTGGGTGCGACAAGACCACCCCCGGCCTCGTCATGGGCGGCATTACCGCAAATGTGCCGATGATCTACCTGCCCGCGGGCCCGATGATGCGCGGCAATTATGCGGGCAAAACCCTGGGCTCCGGCTCCGACGCCTGGAAATATTGGGACGAACGCCGCGCCGGCAATGTTTCGGACGAGGAATGGCAGGGGCTCCAGGGCGGCATCGCTCGCTCGGCCGGTGTGTGCATGACCATGGGCACAGCCTCGACCATGACCGCCATCGTCGATGCCATGGGCCTTACCCTGCCCGGCGCATCCTCGATTCCTGCCGTCGATTCGGCACACCAACGCATGGCTGCCGATTGCGGTCGGAGGATCGTCGACATGGTCTGGGATGACCTCGGACCCCATCGCATCGTAACAGAAGCCTCGATCCGCAATGGCGCCATCGTCGCCATGGCCACGGGCTGCTCGACCAATGCCGTGGTCCACCTCATTGCCATGGCGCGTCGCGCCGGAGTCGAGCTTGATCTCGACGATCTCGATGCGCTCGGCCGCACGACCCCGCTCCTCGCCAATGTCCGCCCTTCGGGCACCGGCTATCTCATGGAAGATTTTTACATTGCCGGCGGGATCAGGGGGCTGATGGCCCAGATCGCCGATCGCCTGCACCTCTGCTGCATCACGGCCAATGGCAAGACGCTCGGCGAAAACCTTGATGGTGCCAAGGTCTATAATGACGATGTCATCCGTCCCCTCTCGAACCCGGTTTACCACCAGGGCTCGCTGGCCGTGCTGCGCGGCAATCTTTGCCCCGATGGGGCGGTGATCAAGCCCGCGGCCTGCGACCCTAAATATTATCAGCACCAGGGCCCGGCGCTGGTCTTTGATTCTTACCCCGAGATGAAGGCGGCGATCGACGACGAAGACCTCGACGTCACGCCCGACCATGTGCTGGTGCTGCGCAATGCAGGGCCGCTCGGCGGGCCGGGCATGCCGGAATGGGGCATGCTCCCCATCCCAAAAGCCCTGATCAAGCAAGGTTTCCGCGACATGCTGCGCATTTCCGACGCGCGCATGAGCGGCACCTCCTATGGCGCCTGCGTGCTGCATGTGGCCCCGGAGTCCTATGCAGGCGGTCCACTGGCGTTGCTGCAGACCGGGGACATCGTCAAGCTCGATCTCGAAAATCGTCGCCTCGACATGCTGGTGACCGAAGACGAAATCGCGCGCCGCCGCACTGCTTGGACACCGCCCGAACCCCGCTTCCAGCGCGGCTGGGGCTGGATTTATTCCAAACACGTTACCCAGGCCGACAAGGGTTGCGACTTCGATTTTCTCGAGCGCGGGTTTGGGCCCGCGGCTGGGGAGCCGGATATTTATTGAGGGAAGCGGGGACCTCGTGATCAGCACGATGCCCTCTCGCCCACCGACTGTTATCCCCGCGCAAGCGGGGACCCATCTCCAGATCTCAGGATGGGCCCCGGCTCAAGGCCGGGATGACATCGAGCCTCGGGCGCCACTGGAGCACAAGGAAAAGCGAATGTCACTGACCTTAGACCAAGCCCTGACCGGCATTTCCGGCATTCTCGTTACCCCTTATGACGACAAGGGCGATGTGGCGCCGCAAAAGCTGGTGCCGATCCTTGATCGCGCGCTCGCGGCTGGGCTCCATATGCCGGTGGTCAATGGCAATACCGGCGAATTCTACGCGCTGACGACGGACGAAGCCTCAACCATGGTGCGCGAAGTTGTTGCGCTCGTCGATGGCCGGGC
>CAJYKO010000468.1 GCA_913775215.1 uncultured Devosia sp.
GCGCCGGACAGCGGCTGGTTCATGTATACCCCGCTCTCCTCAAGGCCCTATACGCCGGGGATCAATGCCGATGTCTGGCTCCTCGGCATCACCTTCGTCGAGATTTCAGCCGTTACCGCCGCCGTAGAAATCTTTGTGTCGATCCTCAAGATGCGTGCGCCTGGCATGTCGCTCGCCCGCATGCCGCTGATGGCGTGGTATATGCTCGTCACCGCCGGCATGATGATTGTCGGCTTTCCACCGCTCATCCTTGGCTCGATCCTTCTTGAACTCGAACGGGCCTTCGATCTTCCCTTCTTCGACCCTACCCGTGGCGGCGATCCGCTTCTCTGGCAGCATCTCTTCTGGCTCTTCGGCCACCCCGAGGTCTACATTATCTTCCTGCCCGCGGCCGGCGCGCTCTCGACCATTATTCCCGTCTTCGCCCAGCGCCAAATCCTCGGCTATCGCGCCATCATCGCCGCCATCGTTGCCATGGGCTTTTTGTCCTTCGGCCTCTGGGTCCACCACATGTTCACGGTTGGCATTCCGCATCTGGCGCTCGCCTTTTTCTCGGCTGCCAGTGCCCTCGTCGCCATACCTACCGCCGTGCAAATCTTTGCATGGCTCGGCACCCTCGCTTCCGGAAAGCCGAAATGGGATGTGCCGATGCTCTATGTGTTCGGCTTCTTCTTCGTTTTTGTCATCGGCGGCCTGACCGGGGTCATGCTCGCCATGGTGCCGTTCAACACGCAGGTCCACGACACCCATTTCGTCGTCGCCCACCTCCATTATGTGCTCGTCGGCGGATTCGTCTTTCCCATGCTCGCCGGCATCTATCACTGGCTCCCTCACATTTCCGGGCGCCAAAGCCTTTATCGGCTGTCTATCCCTGCCTTCTGGCTGATCTTTGCAGGCTTCAATCTCACATTCTTCCTCATGCACCTGACCGGGCTCATGGGCATGCCACGCCGCATCTCGACCTATCCCTCCAATTGGGGTTGGGATTGGCTCAATCTGCTCTCGTCGGTCGGCGGTTTCATCCTCACCATGGGCTTTTGCCTCGTGCTCGCTGATCTGATCCTGCAATTCCGCTTTGGTCGCTATTTCCGCCGCGATCCCTGGCAGGCCCAGACCCTTGAATGGGCGACGCCGACCCCACCACCAAGCTACAATTTCGCCGCTATACCGCGCATCGACGAACGCGCCGATGGTCTTGAGCCCGGCAAGATCGGCCCCGTGCTGGCGGGCGGCTTTGGTTATCTCGGGTTCACCCGCAATGGCGATCAGGAGACCATGGGCGTCGATATGCTGACCGGCGCGCCCGAGCATGTCATCATCCTGCCCCGACGCACCCTGCTTCCACTCTGGACGGCTCTTGCCACTGCCAGTTTCTTCCTCGCCATGCTCTTCGGCCAATATTGGCTCGCGCCCTTCGGCGCCATCCTGACCCTGATCCTCTTTCTCATTTGGCCCGCGAGCATCGGGCAAAAGCGGGACCATGGCATGGTCGATATCGGCATGGGCGAACAGGCCCCGCTTGATGTCGAATCCCCGAACAATGTCGCAATCCTTGCCAATCGAACAGCCCTGGTGATGAACGCGACGCTCTTTTCATCCCTCCTCTTCGGCGGTCTATTTCTTCTGGTCGTCGCTCCGAACTGGGATGGCCTTGTGTCTCTTGATTGGCCGATCTGGCTCCCTGCCGCCGCCATCGTGTTCTCGGCAGCGGCGGCCGCAATCAGCTGGATGGCACGTCAACAGGACCGACCCGGCTTGATGTTGCTCCTTGCCACGCTCGCCCAGATTACGGCGCTCGTTATGCTTCTGGCGCTGCTCGCCCAAGTCCCGGAGCCCACCGCCCACGCGCGCCAGGCCGTGATGTTTGTCCTGATCAGCTACGCCGCCATCCATTGCGGCCTTGCCGGACTCATGGCCGGCCACGCGCTCTGGCGCCTGAGCCAAGGCTATATCTCGGCCCGGCGTCGGACCGAACTGGTGCTGGCTACGCTTTGGAACGGCTATGCAGCGGCCGCCCTGATCCCGGCCCTGGGCCTCGCAACGCTTCTCGCCATAACGGGAGGCAACTGATGCTTCGCCAGGACCTCCGCGCCCTTTTGCTGCTCCTGTCCGGCTTCACCGTCTGGTCGCTGGCCTTCGTTGCGCTCTACGCCCTTCAGGCCCTTGGCTGCGCCTTCGGATGGCCCAATCATCGCCTGGTGCTCATCGCCGCTTATGTCGCAAGCCTGATCCCGCTCGCATGGCTCGCCATCGGCAAGCCATTTGGCGCGCATGAGCCCACGAAGACCCTTTCAACGGCCGCCATGTGGGCGAACCGCGCGGCCCTAGCTGCCGGAGTCCTCGTCTACTTGCCCGTCACTTTCGTCAGCGCCTGCATCTGACTGAAACCCTGCGCTGGGCGCATAGGCGCCCGCAGGATCAGGCCAATGGCGAACGCGTGGCTGACCGGGAATAGGTCCGCATGCCTGCAACGTCGAGCGCCAGTTCGCAGAACATAGCATTGGCCCAGGAAAACCATGGCCGCGTAAAAACGGTCGGGTCATCGACATGGAAGGATTCGTGCATCATCCCTGTCCCCCCATCTGTTGCGAGCAGCAGGGCAAGCAGGTCGCGCTTTTCTGCGGGATCGTTGCTGGTCAGCCCCTGCACTGCCAGAGCGATAGGCCATACCTGGTCGGGCGGCGTATGTGGGCTGCCAATCCCCGAGGCGGCAGATCCGGCATAGTAGTAAGGGTTAGCCTTGCTCAGAATAAGCGAACGGGTCGACTGATAGACCGGATCGTCGACAGGGCACCAGCCGAGCATTGGCAGCGAAAGCAGACTGGGCACATTCGCATCGTCGGCCAAGAGATTATTGCCAAGGCCATCGACCTCATAAGCGAAGACCGGTCCCTTGCCTTCCGCGTTTACGAGGCCAAAGCGCTCGATGCCCTGTTCGATTTCGTGGCGTAGGTCATTTGCATCCTCGGCGAGTGCAGCATCATCAAAGACCTTGACGGCCAATTCGGCGATATGGCGCAGCGCCACCGCGGCAAACGCATTGCCCGGTATGTTATAGCCATAAACGCACGCATCATCGCTTGGCCTGAATCCAGCCCAGGTCATGCCGGTAGGACCGGTCACCGGCCCCAGTCCATCGCGCGTCAGCGTATCGCTCTGCGGACAGTCCACCCGTCCAAAGCGATAAGCCGAATTGGCCTCATGGTCCTGTTCGGTTCGCCACGTCTTTATGACGAGTTTTGCAACCTCTACGAAATTTTCCAGATGATCGGTTCGACCCGTCGTTGCCCAGAGATCGTAGGCCAGCTGGATCGTATAGGCGAGCGAGTCGATTTCGTATTTGCGCTCCCACACCCAGGGCGATTGCGGAAAAACATCCTTATGCCCCGCCGCGTTGTCGCTGGCGTTAAAAGCGTTCGCATAAGGGTCGAGCAGAACATAATCGAGCTGACGCCTCGATACGGCCGCGATCAAATCCGCCAGCTCTGAATGCTGGTGCGCGAAATGCAGGAACGGCGCCAATTGTGCCGTTGAATCTCGAAGCCACATAGCCGGAATGTCGCCGGTTATGACAAAGGCAGTCCCGTCAGGCAGATAGGTGACCGTGCGCGTGAGCATATCGATCAGGCAGCGCTCGACCGTGTCCCCAACCCGCGCCCCAAGCGTTTCTGCGACCTGCGCTGAGATCGTCTGAACGACCGATTGAAATGATTCTCCAGCCACCGTTACCTCCATCTTTGTCGCTAATAGGCAGCGGAGCCGCCCCATCGTCAACGCCGGGGGCGCAATGCTGCACTTTTCTTTGTTGGACGGAATTCGCCCATGCGCCGAGATGACCGGGAACTGCACAAAAATCTGCAGACCACCGATGTCGTCGATCCATGTCGTTATGCTCTTAAGGCACTCGCGCAATTGGCCTCATAGACAGGAGGCAAGCTTCTCTCCACAGAGTACCCTTTCAATGACGGGCGAACATCCAAAGACATCCAGCTGTCAATCTAGCTTTGATTGTGCAACCAACCCTCCAGTTGCGCGACGTATTCAGCCGGAAACCCATGCCCGGAAGCGCCGTCCAGAAAGTGCCGGAGATAGGCTAAGTTGGGGCGAAACACTCCATCTTGCGCAACGGCAATATAGGTCTGCGCCAAACACGGTCTGTCATCGACCAGCACCTCGATCTCGACCCGATTATAGCTATTGAGCTCAGCCGCCCGCGCGATGACAAAGTCCTCATAGGCGTCGAGCCGCTCGATATTGTCCGCCGACAACCTGTAAATCACGCCCAACGTTTTGTCGCCCGATCGCGGCGCGATGGAGGCAACCCCGCATTTGCGTGCGATCGAATGCCGTGGAAAGCAGAGCACATAGTTCGCCAAAACCCCGATGCCGACAACCTCCGCCCCCGGGCAGCGGACCTGCATCTGCGCGATATCCATGTTGGACCCATAAGCGAAATACAAAAAATGCTGCGTCATCGCTTCGGCACCGCGGCGACGAATTCCGCGTAGGACCCCGAAGTCGCCAGCCCCAGCAGATGATCAAGCGCTGCCAATGGGTTATCCGCAGCATCGATCCTGAGGTCGAGATCGGGATAGGCTTGGCTTCCCTGCACCAATAGGGCGGACGAACCGATGCCTCGGCTGTCGCCCCCCGCCGCTGCACCCGCAACAAGCGCGGCGAGCAGGGCCCGCGCCAAATTGCCCTCCGTTGCGCGAAACGCTGCCATCATGTCTTCGATCACGGCGCGACCGGCCAGCATATTGCCGGCCACCGCGACATTATTCTCCAGCAAGTGACCCGCAAACCCGGTGCAGTCCCGCCCAGTCCAGCCCGCCGTCCGTCCTGCCGCGTCGACCAAAACCACCTGTCGCCGATTGGCTTCTGCGTCATTTGCGAGCGCCGCCTGCAGCGCCGCTTCGGCCGATTGGCGATCGAGCAGCCCCAGCGCGTCGATCGCTAGGTAAGGATTTGTCATAGCCTGCGTCGCGGCTGCCCCAATTTTACACCGCACATGCGGCACCAGCGCCCCCACCATGGGACCCGCCGTTGCCGCGGCAACTCCGAACGCACCGCTGACCGGATCACGCGCAACTATGGAAAACGTCATTCGGGCATCCTTATCGGCAAAGAAGATTTATCATCATAAATTGACATGACGCGAATTTATGCTGATAAATTGACCATGCTCTGCTGCATAGCGCAACCGCACGGCAAGGGCGAGGGAACGCAAGGAGAGGTTTTCACTATGATCCGCACATGGAAAAGCGTCGCAGCGCTGCTTTTGGCCGCCACTTCGCTCAGCTTTGTTTCGCCGGCATTCGCCCAGACGCCGCCCAACGTTCTCGTGGTGGGCCAGATCGCCGAGCCATCATCGCTTGATCCGCATGTCTCGACGGCCGCCAACGATTTCCGCATCGCCGTTAACATCTATGATGGCCTCGTGCGCAACACGCCCGGCACGCTCGAAATCGAACCGGCGCTCGCCACCGACTGGACCATTTCCGAGGATGGCCTCGAATATGTCTTCAACCTGCGCGAAGGCGTGACCTTCCACGACGGCACCCCGTTCAATGCCGAAGCAGTGAAATTCAACTTCGACCGCATGTTGAAGGAAGACCACCCCTTCGCCTCGACCGGTCCCTTCCCGCTCGCCTTCTTCTTCTCCGCGGTCAAGGATGTGGAAGTGGTGGATGACCTGACGGTCAAATTCACCCTCAACGAGCCATTTGCCCCCTTCATGAGCAATCTGGCCTCCCCCACCGGCCTCATCGTCTCGCCGGCCGCCGTCGAGCAATATGGCGCCGATTACGGTCGCCATCCGGTCGGCACCGGCCCCTTCAAGTTCGAGGAATGACAGTCCAATACCAGCGTCGTCGCCTCGCGCAACGATGCCTATTGGGATGGTGCGCCCTCGCTCGAAGCCGTCATCTTCCGCCCGATCACCGACGCCAATACACGCGTTGCCGAAATGCTCTCGGGCGGCATCGATGTGCTGCTCGAGACCCCACCCGACAATGTCGCCCAGTTCCGCGACGACGCCAATTACCAGGTCGTCGAAGCCGTCGGCCCCCACGTCTGGTACGTCATGCTCAACGCCAAGGATGGCCCCTTTGCCGACAAGCGCGTTCGCCAGGCCGTGAATTACGCGGTCAACAAGGAAAGTCTCGTCAACGACGTGCTCCAGGGCACGGCCGACGTGTCTGCTGGCCCGATCCCGCCCGCCTTCAACTGGGCCTATAACGAAGACGTCGCGCCCTACCCCTATGACCCGGAAAAGGCCAAGGAACTCCTTGCCGAAGCCGGTGCGGAAGGCGCAAAGCTCACCTTCCTTGTCACTGAAGGTGGCTCGGGCATGCTCGATCCAGTGCCCATGGGCACAGCCATCCAGGCGGATCTTGCCGCCGTGGGCCTCGATGTCGAGATCAAGACCTATGAGTGGAACACCTTCCTCTCCGAAGTGAACCCAGGCCTCGAAGGCAAGGGCGACATGGCCGAAATGGCCTGGATGACATCCGATCCCGACACCCTGCCCTTCCTGACCCTGCGCAGCGCGGCCTTCCCGGCCGAAGGCGGCTTCAACTCGTCCTACTATTCCAACCCCGAAGTCGACGCGCTCCTCGACAAGGCGCGCCTGTCGACCGATCCGGCCGAACGCGGCGAACTCTATAAGCAAGTCCAGGCCATCACCCACGAAGACGCCCCCTGGCTCTTCGTCGCCAACTGGAAGCAGAACGCCGTCGTCACCAGCGCCGTCGGCGACTTCGAACTGCAGCCGGACTTTTCTCTGGTTTTGCGTGATGTGACCAAGCAGTAAATCTGTGCCCCATGGGGGCATCCCACTCATCCGGCGTTACGCGCCACCTTCTCCCCGGGGGGGAGAAGAATGGTCCGGCGCTCGCCTCTTGTTCCTCTCCCACTCGGGGAGAGGGTGAATCGCGCAAAGCGCGAGACGGGTGAGGGGGGATGCCGCCAACACCACTGCCCCGGAGGACCACCCATGACCGCCTATATCGGCAAACGCCTCCTCGCCGCGATCCCTGTCATTCTCGGCCTCTCCATCATCGTCTTCCTCGTGATGAAGCTGATCCCCGGCGATCCCGCTCAGGCGCTCCTCGGCTCCTATGCGACGCCCGACAATGTCGCGCGCATCAATCGCGCCCTTGGGCTCGATCGTTCCTGGCCCGAACAATATGTCATCTGGATCGGCAATCTCCTTCAGGGCGATTTCGGCCGCTCCTACATTCTCAATCGCCCGGTCCTCGATGAAGTGCTCGAGCGTTTCGGCGCGACGCTCATCCTCGCCGGCGCGTCCCTCGTCATCTGCTCGGTGCTCGGCATTCTCGCCGGCATCGTCTCGGCCGTTCGCCAGTTCGGCTGGACCGACCGGATCGTTACCTTCTTCGTGCTCATCGGCATTTCCATGCCGGCCTTCTTCCTCGGCCTTGTCTTCATCCTGTTCTTCGCCGTTCAATGGCGCCTGCTCCCAGCTTCGGGCATGTATGCCGTCTATGGCGGCGGCGATATCCCTGATCTCATGCGCCACCTGATCCTGCCCGCTTCGACACTCGCCATTGTCGCGACCGGCGTCGTCGCTCGCCTCACCCGCGCCGCCATGCTCGAAGTGCTGCGTCAGGATTTCATTCGCACCGCCCGCGCCAAGGGTCTCAGCGAAAACAAAGTCATCTATCGCCACGCCTTCCGCGCCGCGCTCGTCTCCATCATTCCGGTGCTCGGCATTCAGGCCGGCTTCGTGCTCGGCGGCGCGGTCTATATCGAAACCGTGTTCCAATGGCCCGGCCTCGGACAAATGCTCGTCAAAGCCGTCTCCACCCGCGACCTGCTCCTCGTCCAGGGCGGCGTCCTCGTTGCCGCCACGGTCTATGTTCTCGTCAACCTTCTGGCCGACGTTGCTCAGGCCCTGCTCGATCCAAGGCTCAAGGCATGACCGATCTCTCAGCTTCCTTTCCCGCTCCAGCCCGCAAGCGCCGCAGCAATCTCCAATTGCTGATGGCCAATCGCCTCGCTGCGGCCGGTCTCTTCATCTTCGGCTTCATCGTCATCCTGGCGCTGCTCGCGCCGATCCTGCCGATCCCAAACCCAGATATTAC
>CAJYKO010000469.1 GCA_913775215.1 uncultured Devosia sp.
GGCCAAGGAACTGCTGGCCGAGGCCGGCGCGGAAGGCGCCAAGCTCACCTTCCTCGTCACCGAAGGCGGCTCGGGCATGCTGGATCCGGTGCCGATGGGCACGGCCATCCAGGCCGACCTGAAGGCCGTCGGGCTCGACGTCGAGATCAAGACCTATGAGTGGAACACCTTCCTTTCGGAAGTGAACCCGGGCCTCGAAGGCAAGGGCGATATGGCGGAAATGGCCTGGATGACCAGCGATCCGGACACCCTGCCCTATCTGACCCTGCGCACCGCGGCCTTCCCGGACAAGGGCGGCTTCAATTCGTCCTACTATTCCAATCCGGAAGTCGATGCCCTCCTCGACAAGGCCCGCGTCTCCACCGATCAGGCCGAGCGCGCCGACCTCTACAAGCAGGTGCAGGCCATCACCCACGATGATGCCCCCTGGCTCTTCGTCGCCAACTGGAAGCAGAACGCCGTCGTCACCAGCGCCGTCGGCAACTTCGAACTGCAGCCCGACTTCAACCTCGAACTGCACGACGTGACCAAGCAGTAAAACGGTGCCGGATGGGGCCCCCCTCATCCGGCGCTACGCGCCACCTTCTCCCCAAGAGGGAGAAGAAAACGGTCTGCGCCGTTTATTCCTCTCCCTCCTTTGGAGAGGTGGCCGGAGCGAAGCGGAGGTCGGTGAGGGGGGCTTTGCCCCCCACCAAAGTCCGACCTAACCCGCGATCTTGTCCAGCGTCGCAAACTCGTCGTCGCTGAGATCGATGCCGGCGGCCGCGACATTGTCCTCGAGGTGCTTGACCTTGCCCGTGCCGGGGATCGGCAGCATCACCTTGGAGCGCTTGAGCAGCCAGGCCAGCGCGATCTGGCTGCCGCTGGCGCCATGCTTGTCCATGATCGCCTTGGCCTCGGCATGGCCTTCCACGAGCTCGCCGCCAGCCAGCGGGAACCACGGAATGAAGCCGATGCCGTTTTCCTCGCAGTACTTCAGCACCGCTTCGCTCTTGCGGTTGGCGAAGTTGTAGAGGTTCTGCACCGTCGCGACCTTGAAGTGCTTGGAGGCTTCCTTGATGTCGTCGACGCTGACTTCGGAAAGGCCCGCATGGCGGATCAGCCCTTCCTTCTGCATCTCGGCGATGACGCCGAACTGGTCTTCGCGCGGCGTCTTGTCGTCGATGCGGTGCAGCTGCCAGAGATCGAGGCGTTCGAGCTTGAGGCGCCTGAGGCTCATCAGCACGCCCTGGCGCAGGAATTCCGGCCGCCCGAGCACCGGCCATTCACCTGGCCCGGTACGGGTGAGCCCGCTCTTGGTGGCGACGATCGTGCCCTTGTCATAAGGCGCCAGCGCCTCGCCGATCAGCTCTTCGCTGATATAGGGGCCATAGCTTTCCGCAGTGTCGATGAAGTTGACACCGATGTCCGGCAGGCGCTTGAGCACGCGGATGGCTTCGTCCCGATCCTTGGGCGGACCCCAGATCCCCTCGCCGGTGATGCGCATGGCGCCGAAGCCGAGGCGGTTGACGGTCAGGTCGCCGCCGATGGCGAACGTGCCCGAAGCGGATGCGTCGAGATTAGGCATAGTGATCACTCCATGTGGGAATGCGATTGAAAGGTGTTGAGCGCCGGACAGATCCGGAGGGCATACTCAGTCGAGCGCAATGCCCAGTTCGGCGCGCAATTTCTTGGTGAGCCCGCGCGCCACCAAGGCGTGGGAGCGCTGGATATAGGCATAAAGCTAGTCCTCGCCGATGGATGCACCATCGGTGACGGAAACCCACTGCCGCTTGGCAAAATACGGTGCCTGCTCGACGCCTTCGATGGACGTCAGGATATCGAAACTGCTCTCGCCGCTCTTGAGCGTTAGTCGATGCGGCGCCGCATCAGACAGGAGGCAAAAGACCTTGTCCCCGACCTTGGCGACTCGCGCCTCCCACTGATCGACGAAGCTGACACCAGCCATCTTCGCCAATATGGCGTCGAAACCGTCGCGGGCGAAAAGGCTCAATTGTGATCCTCGCCGGCTTCCGGCAGCGGCAGGAAGTCGATGCCGTCCTCGAGCAGTCCCAAAATGTCTTCACGGCTCGCCTGACCGTAAATGCCGCGTGCCTCAACCTCGTCGAAATGCATCTTGCGCGCGTCCTCGGCAAAGCGGTCGCCGACATTCTCGGCTTCGCTCATCACCTTCTGCCGGTAGAGCCGCAGCATCTCGCGCAATTTCGCCGCGTCGGGCGTGGTGTTGGAGAGCGACACGCGATCCTGGTCGGTACGCGCCACGTTTGGGGCCATCGGCGCCTTTTCCACCGTCCCGTCGCCGCACTGGGCGCAGGTCACGATGCCGCGCGCCTGCTGCTCGTCATAAGCGGCGGCGTTCTTGAACCAGGCATCGAAGCGATGCCCATGGGAACATTGAAGCGAATACTGGATCACGTCAGGGTCGTCGGGTCTGCGGCGCCAAAGCGCCTTTGCCTCTCCATATAGGCCGCACTGTCAGCTCTGCAATGGCGGCGCCGCAAAGTCGCGCGCATTGGCCAGCGCCGGCACGCGCCCGCGCGCCTCCGTAACCTGGGCCAGGTCGATGTCGGCGAGGAGCACGCCGGGCCGGTCATGCTCGAGCTCCGCGACGATCCGGCCCCAAGGGTCGACGACCAGCGAACGCCCGTAGGTTGAGCGCCCGTTGGCGTGCGTTCCGCCCTGCGCCGCAGCGATGACATAGGAGCCGGTCTCGATGGCCCGCGCCCGCAGCAGCACATGCCAGTGCGCCTGCCCCGTCGGCACGGTAAAGGCGGCCGGTACGGCGATGAGATTGGCGCCGGCATTGGCCAGTGCATTGTAGAGCCGGGGAAAGCGCATGTCGTAGCAGATCGAAAACCCGAGCGTGAACGCATCCACTTTCGCCGTCACTGCCCGCTCGCCACCCTTGTAGGTGGCGCTTTCGCGATAGGCATTGAGCCCGGCGATATCGGCATCGAACAGGTGGATTTTGTCGTAGATGGCGATCTCCGCCCCATCGGGC
>CAJYKO010000470.1 GCA_913775215.1 uncultured Devosia sp.
GGTGCCGCGCCAATTTCGGCAGCGACGGCCTCACGCGGCACACGCATCATGTCAGTGAGGCGACGTCCTAAAAACTCGACCGGTTCGCTTTCAAGCTCGCGCTGGAAGGCCTGATAGGCGTCGAAAACCGGGCGCGGACAGGCGCCGAACGAGCCATGATTAAGAAAGGTCACATCCGGGCGGAGCAGAAACTGGCGAGCAAGATTGTCTGACACGTCTGGCGACCTTTCAGGCGGGATATGGCTGGCTACTAGCGGCGCTTCTGGCCGATGGAGCCGGCCCCGACCGCGACGAGAATAAGCGCGCCGACAAGGACCTGGCGGATATAGCTGTCGACGCTCATCTGGGTGAGACCATTGTCGAGAACGCCCAAGACGATGACCCCGACGACAGTGGCAAGAATACGCGGCTCGCCGTGGCGGCTCATGGTGGTGCCAAGAAAGACCGCGGCGATGGCATTGAGCATCAGGCCGCTACCCTGCACCGGATTGGCAGAGGCAACGCGGCTCGCATACATCAGGCCTCCGGCGGCGGCGGCGAGGCCGGTCAGTGAAAAGGCGATGAGGCGGAGACGTTTTACCGCGATGCCGCTTAGGTGCGCCGCCTCCATATTACCGCCAATGGCATAGAGGCGACGGCCGAAGGTCGTTTGCTCGAGGAGGATCCAGACGGCGAGGATGACCACGATGGCGATGATGGAGAGGTTTGGAAGGTTGATGGCAACCCCGCCCCATTCGCCAAGCGGAATGCCGGCGCGGGCAAAATTGCCGAAATCCTCGGGGATGGCGCGGCCCGAAATGGTCTTGCCTCCGCTGACGACGAAGGCGATGCCGGAGAACATGGTCATGGTCGCCAAGGTCGCGATGAAGGGCAGAATGCCGACGAGACTGACCATGGCACCATTAAAGGCGCCGCCAAGGAGGCCGACGACGAGTGCAACGGCAACCGCAGCCCAGATCGGCTGACCGGCAGCCATCATCAGGGCGGCGACGATACCGGCAAGGCTCGCGGCTGAGCCGACCGAAAGATCGAAATCGCCCATGACCATAACGATGGTCATGCCGGCAGCCACGACCATGAGCATGGAGGTCTGCTGGGTGATGTTGAGCCAGTTGCGCGCCGTCGGGAAGGTGCCGGGCAGCATGACTGAGAAGAAAACGAGGATGGCGACAAACCCGATCAGGGTGCCATAGCGGCGAATAAAGACCATGTTATTGGGCAACCATGCCGGTGGTCCGGCCATAACAGAGATTGACGAGATCGTCTTCGCGCAGACCTGCGGCGTCGACAACAGTGGTGATGGCGCCATCGCGCATGATGGCGATACGATCGCATAGGCCGATGAGTTCGGGGAGATCGGAAGAGACGAGAATGACGCCTGCCCCCTTGGCGGTGCGTTCGCGGATTATGGAATAGATGTCGAACTTGGCGCCGACATCGACGCCGCGGGTAGGTTCTTCGAGGAGTAGCAGGCGCGGATCCCCAGCAACCGCCTTGGCGAAGACGACCTTTTGCTGATTGCCGCCACTGAGTTCGATGACGTCTTGGCCAGGGCCCACTGCCTTCAAGCGCATATTGGCACCAAGTTCGGCGGCGAAGCGCTTTTCGCGATTTGGGGTTAGCCAGGTGCCAGCGCGGCTTTGGCTCTTGAGGTGAGCCAGGGTGATATTCTCGTAGATCGGTCGGCGCATTACCAAGCCTTCGGCGCGGCGCTCGCGCGGGACATAGGCGACGCCGCTTTGCCAGGCAGTGGCGGGGGAGAACGGCACATAGGGCGCGTTGCCAAGGGCCATCGTGCCGGAGGTCATGCGGGCATCGCCAAAGATGGCGCGGATGAGTTCGCTTTGGCCGGAACCGGAAAGGCCGGCAATGCCCAGAATTTCGCCTTCGCGTAGAGAGAAGCTGGTGGGTTTGAGGCCGGGGGTAACGAGGTTGGCGGCGGCGAAAACGGTCGTATCACGCGGCGCGGCGACAGCCTTGGGGTAGGCTTCCTCGACCTTGCGGCCAATCATCAGGGCGACGAGATCGTCATGGGTGATATTTGTCAGCGCGCCGCTATCGATCGATCGTCCGTCGCGGAGCACCGTGGCTTTATCGCAGAGGGTCATGACCTCGTCGAGGCGATGGGAGACGTAAAGAACCGAGCTGCCGGAAGCGCGGATTTCGCGGAGGACGCGGAACAAGCGCTGACTTTCGTCGGCGGTGAGTGCGGCTGTCGGCTCGTCCATCACGTAGAGTTTGGCATCGTCGAGCAGCGCGGCGGAGATGCGGACGAGCATCTGATCGCCGAGGCCGAGCGTGCCAAGATTTTGGCGCGGATCGATATGGTCGATGCTGAGGCGATCGAGCGCGCGCTGAGCCTGACGGTTGAGGTCCGCCCAATCGACGAAAATGCCGGCGCGGCGCGGATAGCGACGGCCCATGAAGATGTTTTCGGCGACCGATAGGGTCGGGACGACGTTGAATTCTTGGTGGATGAAGCGGAGGCCAAGGCGATAGGCAGACTTGGTCGACTCGATGCTAACCGGCGTGCCGTTGATCTTGATATCGGCCGTATCGGGCGAAACGACACCAGCAAGGATCTTAATCAGTGTCGATTTACCCGCGCCATTTTCACCCATGAGGGCGTGGATCTCGCCCGGCGCGACGACGAGATTGGCCCCGGACAGGGCCGGGATGCCGGCATAGGCCTTGGTGACGGATGTGGCAGAGAGAAGTGGAGCGGAGGGGGCCATGATCGACCCCTCCCCTAGCGGATTTTCGGGCACGTGACCACTTACTCGGTGGCGTTGGCCTTGGTGATCAGCTTGGTCGGCACATAGGTCACTGACTGCAGGATTTCTTCTCCGGCGAGAACGCGGGCGACAGCATCGGCTGTGGCGGCGCCGATGCCGGAAAAATCCTGGGCGACGGAAGCTTCGAAATTGCCGCCAGCCGCAATGGCTTCGCGCGCCTGGGGATTGGCGTCGATGCCCGTGATGACGATGCCTTCGCCGGAACGGCCTGCATCTTCAATGGCTTGAAGCGCGCCGAGAGCCGGCTGGTCCCAAGCGGCCCAGACGGCCTTGATACTGCCCGGTTCGGGATTGGCGGCAAGGATCGCTTCCATTTTGGCGCGGCTATCGGCAATACCGCCGTCGGCGACATCCGGGGTCACGCGATCAAGAACCTTGATATCAGGGTAATTACCGAAGACGGCATCGGCGACGACGCCACGCACCTGAACCGGAGGGAAGGCCTCGAAGACAAACATCACAACATTGCCTTCGCCCTTGATGCGATCGGCAACATAGGTCGAGGTTTCGGCGGCCATGGCATAGCCATTAGAGGTCACATTGGTGACGAGCAGCGGATCGGCGCCCGCGTCCATGCCGAAGACGGGAATGCCGGCATCCTTGGCGGCCTGAAGGCCGGCCGTCACTTGGGTCGGATCGACATTGATGACGATGGCATCGACGTTCTGTACGACGAGATCTTCCATGCGGCTGATGACAGCGGCGACGTCGCCAGCCGTGTCGATGACATTGACCTCCCAGTCGTTTTCGTCGGCGACAGCCTGAAAGGCTTCGACGTAAAACTGGGTACCGGGCTGAGCCATATAGGGCGTGACGATCGCGACCTTGGACTGAGCGAAGGCTGCGCCTGTGCCTAATACAGTGGTGGCAAGCAGAATTCCGGCGATGGCCAGGATTGATTTATTGAGCGACACGAGACAGCCCTCCTGCTATCTCCGCCAGCGGGGCAGCGGGCGGTTGTTTTCCTTGTGCTTCAGGGCACTATAAGGGGCGCATGCCGGACAGCAAGCAGGATTTGGGGAGAACGGGCTTGGATTTCTGTCTGATCGGGATCGACGTCGGAACAACCGCCACCAAGGCAACGCTGATCGACGCCAAGGGGCGGCAATTGGCCCATTTCGAGCGCCCCCATCCTACCATCCGCACTACGCCCGGGATGGCTGAGCAGCGGCCTGAGGATTGGCTCGAAGGCGTCTTTGGTGCGCTTAGACATTTTTCCGGGGCCGTCGACCCTTCGCGCGTAATCGGGATCGGACTGACTTCGCAGGTCAATTCCCATGTCTTTGTCGATGCACGCGGCGAAGCGCTGCGGCCGGCGATCACATGGCAGGATACGCGGGCCGCCGAGGATGCGGCGCTGCTCGACAGGCAGGTGACGGCGGAGCAGAAGACGGCCTGGTTCGGAGGGCCGGTGCCGATCGATGCCAGCCACGCCCTGTCGCGGATGGCATTCGTAGCGCGCACTGCGCCTCAGGATTGGGCGGAAACGCGTTATGTTCTGCTGCCCAAGGACTATGTGGCGCTGAAGCTGACCGGTGAAGTTGGTAGTGACGCCATTGCGGCTGTGGGGCTGGTCGACAGTTCGGGAGCTTATGTTTCAGAACTGCTCAAACTCGTGCCCGGCGCCGACAAAAGGCTGCCGCCGCTTTTTCCATTTCACCATATAGCGGGACGGGTGGCTTCGGGGCTCGCCTTTCCCGGCACGCCGGTGATGGTCGGCGCCATGGACGCCTGGGCCGGCATGTTTGGCTGCGGGGTCGTGGGGGATGGCGATGCCATGTATCAATCAGGCACCAGCGAAATTCCGGGGATCGTTTCGCGCACCGTCGTGCCGACGCCGGGCGTTATCCTCTTCCCACCCTATGACGGCATCCGCATGCACGCGGCACCGACCCAATCGGGTGGTGCATCGATGATGTGGCTATCGACGCTTTTGGGGCGCCCGGCGGCTGAACTGATCGAGTGTGTATCCGGGATGACATTGGATGCAACGACGCCTTTCTTCCTGCCGCACCTGGCAGGCGAGCGTGCGCCGATCTGGGATGCCACGTCGCGCGGCGTTTTTGCTCGGCTCGACGCCAATTCCGGGCCGGAACAGCTGACGCTGGCGGTGATGGAAGGTGTGGCACATTCGGTGCGCTGGGCTTTCGAGGCGCTCAAGCAGTCCGCAGCGCTTGATCCCGGCATCGTGCATATCAGCGGCGGCGGAGCGCGAGCCGACGCCTGGTGCCAGATCCGGGCGGATGTGCTCGGCAAACCGCTGCGACGCACAAGCATTCCGGCCGCCGCGGCGCTTGGCGCTGCGATCATTGCCGGCGTAGGAAGCGGCGCTTTCCCGTCATTGGCAGAAGCCGTTAGGGAACTGGTGCAGTTCGACCGCTCGTTTGCGCCCAACCAAGAACGCCGCGCGTTTTATGATGATCGGCAACTGCACTTTCGCCAGCTATATGAAGCGCTGCGCCCGTTCAATAAGGCGCTTGGCGAGGCGCCCTGAGATTGGGCGAACTGTGTCTTAGACGGCCGAACAGCACTGTGAGAGTTGGTGGACTGCCCCTAGCCCGGTAGATAGGCCGGGCATGTCTACCGAGCTGGGGGCAGTCGATTAAGCCAAAGCATCAGACTTGGACACCGTGCCGCTGACAGTCGCGCGCGAGGTTCTGTTCGGCAGAAAAGCCCTCTCAATATGCGCGATGGTCTCAAATAGAGCGCCGCTGCCGAGTTCCGCCATTGTAAGGTGGAGCACGACAGCCCCATGGACTGCCGCCCAGAGCGCGTGGGCAAGA
>CAJYKO010000471.1 GCA_913775215.1 uncultured Devosia sp.
AGTAAGTTGACCAAGCGGCCATCAAATGCCGCCTTCGATCCACTGCTGTTCCGCGCCGGTACGCACGTTCTGCTTTGTTTTGAATGGTATGTGCCAGCGCTTGCTCGATGATCTCGCGCGGAAAGTCGGTGCGATCTCCTGCCCAGTCGCGGAAGGTTGAGCGAAAGCCATGGGTGGTAATGTTCCCGTGGCCCATACGCCGCAGCAGCATTGCCATGGCCATGTTGCTGCGCGCTGTACCCGCTACGCCAAACACGGGGTCGATGCGCTTGCGACTGCCGACCGGAAGCCGGTCAAGCACCGCCATGGCGGCGTCGCTTAGCGGTACGATGTGCTCTGCCCCTGCCTTCATGCGCTCGCCGGGCACCACCCACAGCTTGTTTTCAATGTCGATCTCGCCCCAGGTTGCGCCGAGAGCCTCCCCACTACGAGCCGCCGTCAGAATCGTGAATTCCAGGCACCGCGCCGCCAATGCCGTGCGATTGCGCAGTTGCGCCATAAACGCCGGGGCATCGTGATAGGCGAGCGCCGCGTGATGATGGCGGGCGACCTTGGCCTGTGACGGCAGCAACACCTGCAAATGCCCGCGCCAGGCTGCTGGGTTGATGGCATCGCGAGGGCGTAGCTTGCGCGCCATGGCGGCTGCTAGGATCTTCTCGATCCGGCCTCGCACCCGTTTGGCGGTTTCCGCCTTGATTAGCCAGATGGGTTCGAGCACCGCCAGCACGTCATCGGTCGAGATGTCGGTTAGGGGCTTTGCCAATAGCGAGCCTGCGTGATCGCGAAGGCTGCTGCGCCACTGCTGCCGGTGAATGGGACTTTTCCAGCCACTCTCAACGCTGGCGATATACTGATCGGCAAACTCGCCAAACGTGAGAGGCACAGGGGCAGGTTCTGCAGGTTGAGCGGGCAGCGCGTATGCCAGTACGGAGCGGGGGTCTTTGCCGTCGGCCATGGCTTCACGCATCTGCTGCGCCAGTTGGCGAGCGGCGGCCAATGGGCGGTCAATGACCCGGCCCAGGCCAATCTCGATACGCTTTCCCCCTTGCGTCACCATAAAGACCCAAGACTTCGATCCTGCATTGGTGATCCGGAAATAAAGCCCGCCGCCGTCGGCGTATCGGCCGGGTTCCTTGATGGATGCAACCTGCCTTGCGGTCAGCTTGTTCAGCGCGTGAGCCATGTCGTCCGTCGAACCTCTATGATGCCCAAAGTCATGCCCACTTTGTGCCCATATTGGTGCCCATTTTCAACTTGGCTTACCGCGAAACTCGACGAACAGTGGCGAACGTTTTGACCGTGAGCACCCACCTAATTGCCTGAATCAACGTGATAAAAACGAACGAATTTGGGCATTGGCGAACACCAGAGGATGACGCAGTTCTGCGGACACCTCTTCCGCCATATATTATTGTTTCGATTGTATCATTTTTAGCGGGCCGTGCCCATTTTGATCGGGTTTTCGGCGGCCGTTGACGGTCGTCGATCAACCTGAGCATGTGAGACAATACGATGCCGCCGCGTCTGAGCATGACTTGCGGGAGGTGTTCAGCGGGCCGCATTACAAGGCGGAATCCAGCTCCATCCACACGGCGGTGGACACGCTGCGGCACCCGCTCGCGGTGCGTGCTATCTCTGCCAGCGCGGAGAATCCCGGCGAGGTCGAACGGCTCGCCCGCACCATGCAGGCCGTCGCGCACAGTCATGCGGACATAGCCTAGATATACAAGGGCTATACCAGCGAACGCTTCGCTGGCGCCGCAGCCGGCCAGGGCGACGGGGATTTCTCACTATCAAACATGGCGTTGAACCCAGAGTAATGCGCTCGCCAGTCCAATCCGCGTGCGTCGAGCCATGAATCGTCGTAATAGGTGCAGCCGTAACGCTCGCCGCCATCGCACAGGATGGTGACGATTGAGCCGGTCTCCCGGCGCTTGGCCATCTCCTCCACCAGTTGGGCTACGGCCACGAGACTGGTACCTGTCGAGCCGCCTACCCTGCGCCCGAGTTGGCGGGAAAGGGCGCGCATCGCACCGATGCTGGCGGCATCCTCAACCGCGATCATCCGGTCGATCACCGAGGGGATGAAGCTGGGCTCGACGCGCGGACGCCCGATCCCCTCGATACAACTGCCGCACCCCTCGGGCAGCGACAGCGCCTGGCGATCGGCGAAGTGCCGGTGGAAGACCGAATGGACCGGGTCCGCGACGCAGAGCCGGGTGCCGTGCCGCTGATAGGCGATGTACCGCCCGATCGTCGCCGAGGTGCCGCCGGTTCCCGCGCCGCAGACGATCCAGTCGGGAACGGGATATTCCTCCGCCGACATCTGCGCAAAGATGCTCTCGGCGATATTGTTGTTGCCGCGCCAGTCGGTCGCCCGCTCGGCATAGGTGAACTGGTCGAGATAGTGACCGCCCGTTTCCGCGGCCAGCCGGTGCGAAACGTCATAGACGGTGCGCGGATCGTCGACCGCGTGGAGTTCGCCGCCATGGAAGCGGATCGCATCCAGCTTGGGCGCGGCGGTCGAGGCGGGGACTACCGCGATGAAGCGCAGGCCCAGCATCTTGGCGAAATAGGCTTCGCTCACCGCCGTCGAGCCGGAGGACGACTCGATCACGCAGGTATCCGGCCCGATCCAGCCATTGCACAGGGCATAGAGGAATAGCGAACGCGCCAGCCGATGCTTCAGGCTGCCGGTCGGGTGGCTGCTCTCGTCCTTCAGGTACAGCGTGATCCCCGGATAGCGCGGCAGGTCGACACGGATCAGATGCGTGTCGGCCGAGCGGTTATAGTCCGCCTCGATCCGGTGGACCGCCTCGGCCCGCCAGGCGCGCAAGGTGCCC
>CAJYKO010000472.1 GCA_913775215.1 uncultured Devosia sp.
CGGCAAAACGGCCCAGATGGTAGAAGCCGTTTTCCATGGCGATCTGCGCCACGCCTTTGCGAGCCTCATCCGGACGCAGCATGGCGCGCCTGGCTCGATCGAGCCGCACCTGTCTTAGCCACAGGCGCGGACTGATGCCCAATGCGGCGACAAAGGCGTTGCGGACCACATGCTCTGGTAGGTCCAGCGCACGGACCAGGCTTGCGACGGTCAGCTCGGAATGGGGCATGGCGTCAACATGGCGTTGTGCCTTGCGCACGACCGACAGGGCATAGCTTTCAGCGATCTGCTTGTGCTCGATGCTGGAGAGGTATGTGCAAAGGTCAGAGACACGATCGATGATGTAGTCGGGCAGCACCGCCCCCAATTCGCGGGCTGAGCGCCGCAAGCCATCCGGGCCCGTCGCAAGGATCGACCCGATCCATCCGCTGAGCTCGCGCGCGCCTGGATACGCCTCGATGCTGCAAAGTGGCCCGGTGCGGCGCGGATCAAGTCCGGGCAAGTCCTTGGCATCGAGCGTGACGTAATAGCCCTGGCTCGTGGGATCGGTGACGACGTTGATCTCGTGGCCGCCCATGTGCAGAAAGCCAGGTGCTTGGCGCTTGATGCCGTTGATACGGCTACTGACCGGCATCGGCAGAATAAGGATCACCTTGCCGTCCGGCGGCGCGGTCGCCTGCGCCACGCTGACATTGATCCGCTCCTCACAAACGCTGACCCCACCGAAGTCCAGCCGGCTGACGCTTCCCTCGAAGCGTCCACTGCCCAGTTGCGTGTAGCGCTGGTTCCACCCGACAAGGCCACCCTCCTGTTCGGAGGCGTCGGAATACGCACTGATGGAAAAGCTAGGCAATCTACGCACGGATCTACCCTCAGATCGACCAAGTGGTAGCGTCAGCACAAAAGTAGAGCAAGAAGAAATAGCGCACAAAAAATAGGCGAATAATCTTGCGGTTTCGGATTTCGGCCTGTTGGTGGCCCTGCTGTGCTGTTCACTCCGCGACGATGGAGACGGCAATGGCCAAAAAATTCCTGGTCCTGACGTGCTCGGCACTTTTGGCCGCGCAGATGGCAGCACCACACGCAGCATGGGCAGAGGACGAAGCCTTTGTGCCTGAGAAAATCTCGGCAAAGGAGCATGTCGATCCCGGTCCGAAAGTCTTCGTCAATGTGCAGAACTGGAGCGGCGGCCCAAGCGTGGTTCGCATGTATTCGGCTGACGACCTTTCCGTGGTCGGCACAGCCGATGCCGGTGCGCAAAGTCATTTTGCGATCTCCGGCGACGGGAAGACCATCTACATCGTATCGGGCTACTACAGCCGCCTGAGCTCGGGGACCGGCGAGCACGTGCTGCGCATCTTCGATACCGACACGGCTACGCTGACAAAAGAAATCCAGCTTCCGCTCAAGGTGACGCAATACACCGACGATGCGGCGCTCATGCAGCTCAGCGCCGACGAGAAGTACCTTTATGTCCAGAACGCGACGCCAGCCACATCGGTCACCGTGGTCGATCTCGAAAAAGGCGAGGTGGCGCAGGAAGTGCCGTCGCCTGGCTGCTTTGGCATCTACCCGACCCTCAAAGGTCATGCCTATTCCACCATCTGCGGGGACGGCACCTTCACGACCATGACGCTCACCGAAGATGGCAAGAGCTTCTCGTCCAAGAAGAGCGAGCCGGTCTTCGATCCGGAAGACGATCCGATCTACCTGTCCTTCGATCGTGCCGGCACGGATCTGCTGTTCATCTCCTACAAGGGTGTCGTTCACCGTCTCGCAGACGCGGGCGGAGTGATTACCCAGGTCTCGACAACGACCATTACAGATGGCGTCGATGGCAATTGGGGCACATCGGGCTACACGGTCGTCAGCTACAACGAGCCCAATGGCATTCTTTTCGTGCCCATGGCGCCCGATCGCCATGATGGTTCGCACTACCACGATGCCAGCGAAATCTGGGCCTATGACCTCAAGAACGACAAGCTTCTCTATCGCACGCCCGTAGAAGGCATCACCTCGGTGATCACCACCGACGACAAGGTGCCGACGCTCTATGCCCTCGACATCGGCGGCGGCAAGGTCGTCAAGTTCGACGTCGATCCGGAGGCAAAGTTCGCCGCCAAAAAGGTCGCCGAGCACGACACCAAGGGTTTCACCACCACGTTGGCGGCGCGGCCATGACCATCGCTGACACCCTGTCCCTGACGGCGGCGGCGCTGACGGTCTTCATCAGCCTGATCTTCGCCCGCGCCGCCTGGCACAAGCTCAGTGAATTCACTGAATTCACTGGCTTCGTCGCCGACTATCGGCTGGTGCCGGAACGCTTCGTGGTTCCTGTTTCCTGGGCCGTTGTCGGTGCGGAGACGGCCGCGGTGGCCCTGCAACTGGTGCCCCAAGGTCGGCTCCTGGGCCTGGCGATCGCCGTTATCATGCTGCTTGCCTATGCCGGCGCCATGGCGATCAATATCGGTCGCGGACGGACCGCGATCGAATGCGGGTGCGGCGGCGCCGTGCAACCGCTTTCCAGATCGCTGGTGATGCGCAACGGCATCCTTGCGGCGATAGGCCTCCTGGCCATGCTGCCACTCGGTCCAATGAGCGCGCCTGACGCCATCGCTTCTATCGGCGCCGGCTTCGCCCTCTGGGTCGGCTTCCTGCTCGTCGAGCAAATCCTCTCCAACGCATCAATCGCCCGGCTCACCCGCTGACGCCTCCGGAGTATTCAATCATGACACTGATCCTTTTTGCGCTCGCCGTTCTCTTCGTCATGGTCATCGCGCTGACCGTCGGCCTTCTCGCCCTCGGGCGTCAGGTGGGCATCCTCTTCGAGCGCGTGTCGCCCATGGGAGCCTTGGTCAACGACTCCGGCCCTGAGGTCGGCCAGATGACCCCGCTCTTCAGCCTACCAAGCCTTACGGGCGGCTCGGTCAACATCGGGCCCAAGCCGGGCAGGGCAACGCTGGTGTTCTTTCTCTCGCCCACCTGCCCGGTCTGCAAAAAGCTGCTGCCGATCATCGACTCGGTCCGCAAGGCGGAAGCGAACTGGCTCGATGTCGTTCTGGCCAGCGACGGTCAGAGGGCGCAGCACGAGCGCTTCATCGAAACGGCCAAGCTCGGCGACTACCCCTATGTGGTCTCGACCGAGCTCGGTCTCGCCTACCGCGTGGCTCGGCTGCCTTACGCCGTGCTGTTCGACCAGCACGGCACCATCCGCGCCAAGGGCCTGATCAACAGCCGCGAGCAGTTCGACAGCCTCTTCAACGCCTACGAGATGAAGGTGGCATC
>CAJYKO010000473.1 GCA_913775215.1 uncultured Devosia sp.
AGATGTTTGAATACATCCGGAGCTTCGTCGTGCCTGTGCTTTCTGGGTCCTGAGGACGATATGACGACTATTGCCTTACTGGTATTTCCCGCGCTCATGGCTTTCGCTGCGTCGTCGGATCTTCTCACAATGAGAATCTCGAATGGATTGGTGATAACACTAGCAGCGGCATTTTTCGTCGTGGCAGTGAGTATCAATCTGCCCCTAGAGCAGATCGCGATGCACTTGCTATGCGCATTCGTAGTTTTGGTTTGCGCGTTCGTTATGTTCGCCTTCGGCTGGATAGGTGGAGGCGATGCGAAACTCGCCGCTGCAACGACTTTGTGGCTCGGTTTCGGTTTGGCACTCCCTTATCTTCTCTACACAGGAGTCCTTGGGGGCCTATTGACTTTGTTGCTCTTGAGCCTTCGACGCCTGCCTCTCATCCCATTTATTGCGCGGTTTGAATGGCTCGCTCGACTTCACGACCGCAAGTCAGGTGTTCCCTATGGGGTAGCCATGTCGGTCGCCGCGATGATCGTCTATTCGAATTCGGTTATCTTCGAACGACTCTCCGCCTGACACGGCGAGCACATGGGCTTGGTGGGTAACTCCCAGTTAACCTTCTCTTGTAAGGCTCGATTAACCAAACTTTGACCCTTTGAATACATAGTTACCCGGTGGAATTGGGCATTTTGCCCGGCGTAACCGGAGTGGGTCATGAGACCAGCGCGTATCATCCTGGTGGTAATAGCCCTGGTCGCTGGGGGGCTTGCGGCCCTCCTTGTCTTGCGCGGTGGTGGCTCGAAAAGTGCAACGACCGAAGTCGTCACCCAGGTTGTCCAGGAAGCCAAGACGCAGGTCCTCGTTGCAAAGGCGCCGATCGGCATGGGCGAGCGCCTCAAGCCCGAAAACGTCGAATGGCAGGATTGGCCCGAGGGTGCGATCCGTCCCGAATATGTCACCGTCTCGGCGATGCCAGATGCCCCCGCGACCCTGACCGGCGCAGTCGCGCGGTTTGAATTCTTTCCTGGCGAACCCATTCGCGAGCAAAAGCTGGTCAAGTCGGACCAGGGTTATCTTTCTGCAGTCTTAGGACCAGGCATGCGCGGTGTGTCGGTTGGTGTCACGCCGTTATCGAGCGCGGGCGGTTTCATCGTTCCGAACGATCATGTTGACGTCGTGGTGACCACCTCGACCAATGCCGGTCAACAATCCGAAGTCGTCCTCTCCAATGTGCGGGTTCTGGCCATCGGCAAGCGATTGGGCGAATTGGGCGCAAGCGGCGGCGACGATACCGGTGCCGAGGCTACTCCGACCCCGGAAGTCTTCGACAACAGCACGATAGCAACGCTCGAATTGACCCCCGGCCAAGCTGAATCGCTGATCAATGCATCCATGCGCGGGCAACTGAGCCTAACGCTGCGATCGGTGGTCGATTTTGGCAAGACCGCAGATGCCCAACGCCCCGCGAACGCCAGTCAGTCGGTGCGGCTGATCCGGGCCGGCAAGGAGCAGAGTGTGCTTACGGGCTCTATGGCAGCGAGCTCTGCGCCGACTGAAACGCAGCCCGCCCAGCAGTTTGCGACAACGGATACGCCTGCCCAACCGCTTCCAGAAATTCAGGTTGAAACCGCTCAGCCGCAGTTGATGCCGCAGTAAGGTAGAGATGGAAATGATCATTTCTTCAGCAAGACCATCCCATTCGCTGCGCAACTGGATTTTCGCTGGTGCTGTTGGTGCCCTGTCCCTCGCGCTTACAGTCTCGGCCAATGCGCAGGCGCAGATTTCCGTCGCGTCTTCCAGTTATGGCGGGCAGCGCAATCTGGATCTCGAACTCAATAAATCCATGATCGTCGATCTGCCGGCGGGCGTTGCAGAGGTGATCGTGTCGCAGCCCTCGGTGGCTGCCGCCATCATGCGCACACGCACCCGGGCAATCATCCAGGGCATCGGCGGCGGCGACACCAATATCTTCTTCATCGATGACTCCGGGCGAACCATCCAGGTGCTGGATTTGCGGGTCATCAAAGAGCCTTCCCAGGTTGGCAATGCACTTGAAGAGGCTTTGGCGCGCGTTATTCCCGGTTCGCATATTCGCGTTGAATCGGTCACCCTTAATGACAACACCAATCGAGTTGTGCTCACCGGCACGGTGCTCTCGTCCGACGACAAGGACCGGGCAGCGCAGGTGGCAATCCAGTTCGCCGGCGATACCAAGAATGTTGCCAATATAATCGAAGTGGCAGGCGGTCAGCAGGTTATGCTGCAGGTCACCGTGTCGGAAATCCGTCGCACGGTCGCCCAACAATTGGGCATCAACCTCTCGGGTACCGTCACCTTTGGCTCCGTCAGCCTCGGCATGAACAGCGCCCAGACGCCAGCCACCTCGACCAATGGATTTTCGGGCAATTTCCCGATCGGCAATACTCAGCTCAATGCCTCTCTGCGTGCGCTCGAGCAGCGCGGGGCGCTTCGCCTTCTGGCGCAGCCCACATTGACGGCAGTGTCGGGCCAGCCTGCCGAATTCCTCGTCGGCGGCGAGTTCCCGGTTCCGACAGCGAGCAGCAATGGCACATCGATCGATTACAAGCCCTATGGTGTGCAGCTTCAATTCACTCCCACCGTTCGATCCAATGGCACTATTGCATTGACGGTCAAAACCGGGGTGTCCGAGGTCCAGACGGGCAGTTATGCCTTGACCCGCCGCGATGTGAGCACAAGCGTCGAGCTTGGTGTCGGGTCCACACTGGCGATCGGCGGTCTGCTTTCCGAAAGCGCGACGCAAAATATCGATCAGCTTCCAGGCCTGGGAAATATCCCGATTCTTGGTGCCCTGTTCCGCAGCCGCGAGTTCCGCAGCGAAGAAACCGAACTCGTGGTTCTGGTTACGCCCTATCTCGTCAATCCCGCACCAGTAAACAGCATTCCCGTGCCGACCGACTATTCTGTGCCAGCCAGCGATGCCGAAGGCATTTTCCTCGGCAAGCTCGAAAAGCAATATGGCGTCGGTCCCGGCGGAATGCGCGGCAGCTTCAGCGGCTCTGTCGGCTTCGCGCTCGATTGAGAATGGCGGCAGGAGAAAGACAATGAAGAGTTTCCTCAACAACGACGACCCCGCCAGGCAGGACGAGCCCGCAGCCGAAATCTCGCAGGGCGCTCGCCTTGTCCCGCGCATTACCATCCAGGCCTTTTGCGAGCATTCGCAAACAGCGCAATTGGTGGAAAGCGCCGTGCATGACCGGCGTATGTCCAAGGTTGCCTTGACGACGCATAATGGTGGCATCGATGGGGCTGTCGAAACCTATAAGACCAATCCGACCCCAAACCTGATCATCGTCGAAACCTCGCTGCCGCCCCAAGAGGTGCCGCAGGCGCTCGAGCGCCTCGCCGAGGTCTGTGACGCGACCACGCGGGTCATCGTTCTCGGTCACGTCAACGATGTCCTCTTGTATCGCGAGCTGATCCGGTCCGGCATTTCCGAATATATCGTGCTGCCTGCGACCTCGCAGATCATCGTCACGGCAATAACCGATCTCTTCGCCAGCGAGGGAGCCGCCGCAATTGGTCGGACCATCGGTTTCGTGTCGGCCAAGGGCGGCGCGGGAGGCTCGACCGTCGCCCACAACGTTGCCTGGGCCATCGCGACGAGCCTGCGCCAGGATTGCGTGATCCTTGACATGGATATGGGCTTTGGCACGGTCGGCCTCAACTTCAATCAGGATCCGCCGCACGGCATAGCCGACGCTCTCGTTGCCAATCAGAAGGTCGACCAGACCATGCTTGATCGGCTGATGAGCAAGGCGGCCAACCACATCAACCTGTTGACCGCGCCGGCGACGCTTGATCGGACTTGGGATTTTGAAGAGCGCGAATTCGAGCAGATCGTCGAATTGTGCCAGAAAGCGATCCCGGTAATTATCCTTGATATTCCGCATGCCTGGAACGCATGGGTGCGCCACACGCTCTCGACCATCGACGAGGTCGTGATCGTCGCCGAACCAGACCTCGCCAATCTCCGGAATGCCAAGAATCTTGCTGATACGATCAAGGCGCTGCGGCCCACCGAAAAGGCGCCGAGCCTTGTCATCAACAAGCAGGGCATCGCGCGTCGTCCGGAAATCAACGCCACCGAATTCGCCTCTTCCGTCGAGTGCTCCTTGATCGGCCAGATCGGCTTCGATGCGGCACTGTTCGGCACGGCGGCGAATAATGGTCAGATGATCGCCGAAGTTTCGGCGGGCAACAAGGTTGTCGACGTCTATCGCACTATCGGGATGCAAGTTACCGGCCGGAGCGTCTCACATGGGGCCGGCAAGGCGGGCGGACTGATGAAGCTGCCCGGCTTCCTCAGGAAGCGGGCCTGATCCCAACGGCCGCGGCGCGAAGAGTAAGAGAAGAACATGTTTGGCAAGCGGACGACATTTGGCGGCAATACACCGGGCGTAGCAGAAATCGCGCGTCCTGTGCCCAGCGCCACGCGCCCTGAGCCGGCTGCAGCACCCCAAATGCAACGGCGTGCCTCGGACACCGACAACATGGCCGCGCGCCAGCGCACCACGGACGAAGTGCTCGATGTGCGCAATCCGGTCGATGCGCAGCGGGATCGAGAATATTTCCAAACCAAGTCGGCCATTTTCAATGCGCTGATCGATTCCATCGATCTCAGCCAGCTCGCGACCATGGAAAGCCAGGCAGCGCGCGAAGAAATCCGCGACATTGTCGGTGAAATCATCGCGCTCAAGTCGATCGTCATGTCGATTTCCGAGCAGGAAGATCTGCTCGAAGATATCTGCAACGACGTGCTCGGCTATGGCCCGCTCGAGCCGCTTCTGGCGCGCGATGATATCGCCGATATCATGGTGAACGGTTCGCAGAAGTGTTACATCGAAGTCGGTGGCAAGGTGCGCCTGACAAACGTGCGCTTTCGCGACGACGCGCATCTGATGAACGTCTGCCAGCGCATCGTGTCGCAGGTCGGCCGCCGCGTCGACGAGGGCTCGCCAATATGCGACGCCCGTCTTCCCGATGGCTCCCGCGTCAATGTTATCGCCCCGCCGCTGGCCATCGACGGCGCTGCGCTCACCATTCGTAAATTCAAGAAAGACAAGCTGACCCTGCAGCAGCTCGTCAGATACGGCTCGATTTCGCCCGAAGGCGCAGAAGTGCTGCGCATTCTTGGTCGGGTGCGCGCCAATGTGCTCATTTCGGGCGGTACAGGTTCGGGCAAGACGACGCTTCTCAATTGCCTGACCGCCTTCATCGAAAAGGATGAGCGCGTCATTACCTGCGAAGACTCCGCCGAGCTTCAGCTGCAGCAACCGCATGTGGTGCGTCTCGAAACCCGTCCGCCGAACCTTGAAGGCGAGGGCGAGATCACCATGCGCGATCTCATCAAGAATTGCCTCCGTATGCGCCCTGAACGCATTATCGTCGGCGAAGTCCGCGGCCCGGAAAGCTTCGACCTTCTCCAGGCCATGAACACGGGCCACGACGG
>CAJYKO010000474.1 GCA_913775215.1 uncultured Devosia sp.
CCCTGCATTTCATAGCGGCCGGTATCCATGGTGCGGCGCAGGATGTCGTTGGAATTGGTGGCAATCACCAGTTTTTCGATCGGCAGGCCAATGCGCTTGGCGCAATAGCCGGCAAAAATATCGCCGAAATTTCCGGTTGGCACTGTGAAGCTCACCGGGCGATGGGGCGCGCCGAGCGATACGGCAGCCGTGAAGTAATAGACGATCTGCGCGACGATGCGGCCCCAGTTGATGGAGTTGACGCCCGATAAACGCACGGAATCGCGGAACGAGTGATGATTGAACATCGCCTTCACCGCGTCCTGGCAATCGTCGAAGGTCCCTTTGAGCGCAATATTATGGACATTGGCATCGAGCACCGTCGTCATCTGTCGGCGCTGCACTTCCGAGGTGCGCCCCTCTGGATGGAGGATGAAGATGTCAGTGGTATCGCGCCCGCGGAAAGCCTCGATCGCGGCTGAGCCGGTGTCGCCCGACGTTGCACCCACGATCGTCGCGCGCAAGCCGCGGGTGGACAGGATATGGTCCATGATGCGGCTCAGGAACTGCATCGCCACATCCTTGAAGGCCAAGGTGGGACCATGAAAAAGCTCAAGCACGAAGTGATTTGGCTCGAGTTCGACCAGCGGCGTCACGGACGGATGGCGGAAACTGGCATAAGCGCCATCGATGATCGACTTCAGCGTCGCGGCCGGAATTTCATCGCCAGTAAACCGCGAGATGACCGCATAGGCCACGTCGGCATAGGGTTTCCCCGCAAATCCGGCGATCTCGTCAGCGGAAAGCTGGGGCCAGGTTGCTGGCACATAAAGGCCGCCATCGGAAGCCAGGCCCGCAAGGACCGCATCGGAGAAACCAAGCGCTGGCGCTTGGCCACGCGTCGAAACAAACTGCATCGGAAGGGAAAGCCCTTTTAGAATTGTTGCAACCTAGTGAAAGCGGCGCTTCGCCGCAAGGTTTTGCCTCTCAAGGCGTTTGCAGCGGCTGTCGACTCTGACGCCAAAGCCAGAAGCCGAGCATGACCACGGCGACCACGGCAAAGCCATACCAGGTCAACGCATAGCCAAAATGGTTGTTTGGGAAGGTGATGACGGTCTCGCCAGCCTGAGGCAAATCACCGGGCGCACCGGCCGGCAGATCGACATAAAAGGGCGCGATCGGCGCCAGTGCCGGATCGACCATATCTGCCAGGCGCACTGGGTCGCGCACCCATTCGATCCGGTTGGACGTATCAGCCTGGGGGGTCATGAAATCAGCCTTTTCCGGCGTGCGGAGAGTGCCGATGATGGTGACGATGCCCGGGTCTTCACCATGGAGATCTCCAAGTGCCGCCGCTTCCTGATATTGCTGAGGCACGAAACCGCGGTTGATGAAGACCGTACCGCCGCCCTGCAACTCAAACGGCGTCATCACCCAATAGCCCGGCCCGGAATATTGGCCCTTGGGATTGACGAGGCTCGTAAACACCGTCGATGTCTGGGTGTAGCGGTAAGCGCCAGTCAGGGAAACAGGCTGATAAACCAGCGCTTCGGTATCGAGACTGGCCCAGGTATCGGGGCCGAGCACCGGCGTCGGCGCGGCGTTTAGGCGGCTGTCCACGGCTGCGATCAGCGCTTCTTTTTCGGCCAGCCGATGCATCTGCCAATTGCCGAGGAACACGCAGACCGCCGCCAGAAGCAGCATAAGCGCTGAAAAGATCCAATCCCTGGTGCCGAGGCGACGCGGGGTCATTGGTGGCCCTCATGCGCGTCGTTTCGGAACTGCAGGTTGACCAGCACGCCCTTGAAGGGTGGCAGCAGGGCAAGGCTCAAAATCACAGTCACGGGTATCCAGATCACAAGGTGCAGCCATGGCGGGATGCTGGCGACAGCGCCGAGAACAAGCGCCATCAGGATGACCAGCGGCGCGACCATAAAGATGACAAACACGGCTGGCCCGTCGCCGCTATCCGCAAACGCCAAATCGAGCCCGCAGCGATCGCAATTTTGTGCCAGCTTCAGATAGCCCGCGAATAAACGGCCTTGCCCGCAGCGCGGGCAACGGCAAAGCAAGCCGGTCAGAATTGGAGAGGGCTGGGCCATAAGAGCTTCTTGATGCAAAAAGGGGCGCAGCCTTGGCCGCGCCCCCAAATTTCGGGCTCCCTGCCCTATCAGTGGCTGAGGGCTACGCCCCAGCTGCCCCAGACGTAGATCGAGGCGAAGAGGAAGAGCCACACGACGTCAACGAAGTGCCAGTACCAGGCAGCAAATTCGAAGCCGAGGTGACGCTGGGGGGTAAAATCGCCGCGCTCGGCGCGGATGAGGCATACCGCGAGGAAGATGGTGCCAATCAAAACGTGGAAACCGTGGAAGCCGGTCGCCATGAAGAAGGTTGCGCCATACATGTTACCGGAGAACGAGAAGCCGGCATGGGTATATTCGAGATACTGCACGAAGGAGAACAGCACGCCAAGCGCAACGGTGAGCGCGAGGCCCCAACGGAGCCCCTTGCGATCGTTTTCGAGCAGCGCGTGGTGCGCCCAAGTCACAGTCGTGCCGGAGGTCAGCAGAATCAGCGTGTTAAATAGCGGCAGGTGGAACGGGTCAAAAAGCTCGATGCCGGTCGGAGGCCAATGACCGCCGGTTGCGGCTACGCGAGCATACTGCTCGACGTCATCGAGGCGGAAAAAGCCGTCGAAATAGGCCCAGAACCAGGCCACGAAGAACATGACTTCGGAGGCAATGAAAAGGATCATGCCATAGCGGTGGTGCATCTGGACGACCGGAGTGTGGTCAACGCCATTATTGGCTTCCTTCACCACATCCGCCCACCAGGCGTAAAAAGTGTAGAGAACGCCGGCAAGGCCGATGAAGAACAGCCACGGGGTCCACTGGTGCATCCAGAACACGGCACCGATCATCATGACGAGCACCGCGGCCGACATGACGAAGGGCCAGGGTGACGGCTGTACCATATGGTAGTCATGGTTCTTTTCGATGGCGGCCATGTTCAGCTTCCCTCACTGTCTGAAGCGTAGAAGGTATAAGAGAGCGTAATCTCTTTCACCGTATTAAGTTCGCGGTCGTCCGCGATATCTGGATCAACGAAGAAGACGATGGGCATGTCCACCGTCTCGCCCGGCTGCAGGGTCTGCTCGGTAAAGCAGAAGCATTCGATCTTATTGAAATAGATGCCGGCCTTTTCAGGCACGACATTGAAGATTGCCTGACCGGTGATCGGCTTGTCGGTATTATTCGTTGCCACGTAATTGACCGTGTCGACCGAACCAATCCTGTCGGTTATGGGCGCGGCCGCCTTGACGGTCCAAGGCAGCGCACTATCCACATTGATGTCAAAGCGCACCTTCATTTCGCGCGCGATGACGCCCTTGGGATTGGCGTCGGCCACCTGTGTGGTCCCGCCAAAGCCCGTGACCTGGCAAAAGAGCTGGTAAAGCGGCACCGAGGCAAAGGCGAGCCCGACCATGCCAGCGGCAAGGCCGAGCAGGAGAACACCGACGCGGCGGTTTTTGCGTTGATCGAGATTGTCACGATGGTCGGGTGCAATACTGGTCATCACAGGGATCGATCAAACAGCGCTGGGCCCATCTTGACGATGGTCAGAACGTAAAAGGTAATCGCGAACAGCGCGAGCGCGCCAGCGAGCGCTAGCGAACGTCGACGACGGACGCGCTTCAGCGCTTCCTCGGATTGAGGAGTGGCAGGGGTCTGCATGGCGGGAGGTTCCTTGCTCACAGCCAGAACCCTCCGAGACGCGAAATGAAATTATCGACCAAGAGCGCCAGGAACAGCACGAAAAGATAGCTCAGCGAATATGTGAAGAGCCGACGGGCTGCCT
>CAJYKO010000475.1 GCA_913775215.1 uncultured Devosia sp.
CCGCTGTTCTGGCCGGGGGCAACCGGATCGCGGTCGAGACGGATGCTGGGGCGTGGGAGGTGATCGGCTTTGCCGAGGCCGAGCTTGTCGAGCCAGGGATTTATCGGCTTTCACGTCTCTTGCGGGGACTGAGCGGAACCGATGCGGTAATTGGGGCGGTGTCGGCGGGTTGCCGGGTGACGGGGGTGGGTGGCCGCGTCAGTGCCGTGCCGGTGGAGCCCGGTTGGCTGGGTGAAGCGCGGGGCATTCGGGTTTATGCCGGTAGCGCCGATCTTGTGGGTCAGATGGTTTCGGCGGTGACGTCAGTGGCCGCAGCCCTACCTTTGGCGCCGGTGCATTTGCGGGCGGCGCGTCAGGCAGATGGCTCGATTGGGTTCAGTTGGATCCGACGCAGCCGGGCAGATGATGACGCCTGGGGTATCGCGGAGCCGGGGCTCGACGCGGTGCCGGAGCGATATCGGCTGTCGGTTTTCGATGGGGGCACAACCAAGCGCGTCATCGACACTGGAATGGCGCAGGCAAGCTACAGCCTTGCCGAGCAGGTGGCCGACTTTGGCGGGGCGGCAACGAACTTTTCCTACAGCGTCGCACAGGTGAGCCCGGTTTTGGGGGCGGGGCAAGCGCGGGAGCAAAGCTATGGTGGATGACCGGTTTGAAAGCTGTTTGAGGGAAGTGTTGCGGCATGAAGGGGGCTATAGCGACCATCCGAGCGATCCCGGCGGCGCGACCAATATGGGGATCACCCGCAAGACGCTGGCGCGGTGGCGGAAGATTTCGCCTTGGACCGATCTGCCGAAAAGCGCGGTGAAGGCGCTGAGCCGGGCCGAGGCAGCGCAGATCTATCGCGCGAGCTACTGGAACCCGTGCAAGGCCGAGGCGATGCCGGTCGGCGTCGATCTCGCGGTCTTTGATTTCGCGGTCAATTCAGGGCCGGATCGTGCGGTGCGTATTTTGCAGGCGGCGCTCGGTGTCGCGGCGGACGGTGAAGTGGGGCCCAAAACGCTGGCGGCCATTGGTCAGGCCGAGCCCAAGACACTCATCGATACCGTCTGTGACCGGCGGCTCATGTTTCTGCGCGGCCTCGCGGCTTTTCCAGTTTTCGGGCGCGGCTGGACGAGCCGGGTGGCGGCCGTGCGCGCGGCGGCGCTGGGCGCGGCTCAAAAGTCTAATTCCATGCAAGGGGGACTAAAGATGCAAATATTCTCGGGTTATCGCACCTATATCGTCGCTGCGTTCATGCTGCTGGCCGGGCTGGCGCAGGTGCTGGGTATTGACTTGCCGTCGCTCGACGGCGGAGCGGCGGGCAATCTCATTCTCGAAGCGCTGGCCATCATCTTTTTGCGCAAGGGTTTGAAAGCGGGCGCGGTCTGACGGAACGAATCTGGGATATCGAGATTTGGGATAGGACTTGCCTTATTCATGTCCCATTCAGCTAGGTGCAGCTAGTTTCAATCCATGAAAACGAAAGCCCCAAAACCATCCGCCGCTGCCGCCATTGCACTGGCTCTTGCCTTGGCCCTTTCGGGTACGGGAGCGACCCAGGCTCAGGCATGCCTTGATCGGCAACAGATCCAGGAAGCCGTCACCTCGGGACAAATCATGTCCCTCGATGCGGTGCTGGCGGCCAATGGCGTCGATGGCAGCGCTGAAATCCTCAACGTGCAGGTCTGCGACGAAGGCGGGCGGCTCGTTTATATCATTGGCGTGCTGACGGCGGATGGTCAGGCGCAAAATCTGACGCTGAGCGCGCAATAGGTTTTGGACCTATTGTGCCTTGGTGCACGAATGATGATAGAGGTCACCAGCTGATTTCTCTGAGCGTCGGGGGCAGGCAATGCGTATTCTAGTTGTCGAAGACGATACCAATCTCAACAGGCAGCTCAAGGACGCTTTGACCGAAGCGGGCTATGTCGTGGACGTGGCCTTCGACGGCGAAGAGGGTCATTTCCTTGGCGATACGGAGCCTTATGATGCTGTGGTGCTCGATATCGGCCTGCCGCAGATGGACGGGCTCTCTGTGCTCGAAGAATGGCGCCGCGCTGGCAAGACCATGCCGGTGCTTCTCCTGACGGCACGGGATCGCTGGAGCGATAAGGTGCAGGGCATCGATGCCGGCGCCGACGACTACGTCGCCAAACCATTCCACATGGAAGAAGTACTGGCGCGGCTGCGCGCTCTGGTGCGTCGTGCGGCTGGGCATGCGAGCAATGAAATTACCGCTGGGCCTGTGCGGCTCGATGCCCGATCAGGGCGCGTTACGGTCAACGGGCAGGCTGTGAAGCTGACGAGTCACGAGCTGCGATTATTGAGCTACCTGATGCATCACAAGGGTAAGGTGGTGTCGCGCACCGAATTGACCGAGCACCTCTATGATCAGGACTTCGATCGCGACAGCAACACGATCGAAGTCTTTGTCGGGCGACTGCGCAAGAAACTGCCTGAAGAATGCATTCAGACCGTGCGCGGGCTTGGCTACCAGATCGTCGGGGACTAGGCGGGCTTGTCCAACGAGACCGGACAATCGGCGACATCGCCCGATAATGCGCCGCACTGGCTCCGCAAGGGTTCGATCGCGGCTTCGCTTTTTTGGCTAACGGCTGGCTGGCTGGTGATCGCACTCGTTGCAACCGGTTTTTTGCTCACCGATCTTTATTCGCGCACGCTCGACACGACTCTCTCCCAGACGCTGGATTTCCATGTCGAAAGTCTGACGGGCATCTTGCTCGAGGCGGGAGATCCGCGCGATCCGGGCATCAGCCTCGCTGATCCGCGCTTCGATCGGCCGCGCTCGGGGTGGTACTGGATCATCCGCGACGGCAGCGGCCGCCTGGTCAACCTCTCGACGTCGGTCGTCGGGATTGATCTGCCTGGCCTCAGCGGGAACCTCGATGCCCTGGGGCGGCGAACCGGGGTCTTGACGGATGCCTTTGGGACGCAGTTGCGCGTGGTCGAGCGCAGCGTCTCCCTTGGTGACCAGACGTATCGCATCGAAGTTGCCGGCAATCTCACCGAAATCCTGGGGCTTGTGGGCGATTTCCGCGGCCAGACATTCATCGTGCTCGGCGCGGTGGGGGCGATGCTTGCGATTATGAGCGTGATCGTCGCGCGTTTCGCTATGCGGCCAGTTGGGCGATTGAGTGCGGCCATCGAAAGCGTGCGCGAGGGTGAGACGACGGAGATCACCGGGCGCTATCCGACCGAAATTGCGCCGCTGGCTGAGGAAGTAAATGAACTCCTTCGGTCCAACGCTCAGATCATCGAGCGGGCGCGCAATCAGGTGGGCAATCTCGCCCATGGACTGAAGACGCCGATCGCCGTGTTGCGCAATGAGGCCGCCACCAAAAAAGGCGTGTTGGCCGATGCTGTGCAGGCCGAGACCGCAAAGATGAGCAATATGGTCTCGACCTATCTCGAACGGGCGCGACTGGCGGCGCGCACTTCGGTCGTGGGCAAGAAGGCGGATAGTGCTCTCGTCCTTTCACGCCTCGCGCGCGTGATGGGCAAGATCCATCGCGAGGTGAATGTCGAGTTCGATGAACCCGAAGTCGGCCTGCCGTGGTTTCGCGGCGACGAGGCGGACCTCGAAGAAATGGCGGGAAACGTGCTCGATAATGCCTGCAAGTGGTCAAGAGGCGAGGTGAGCGTGTCGCTTGCAAGCGAGCGCAACGCCAAGGGCAGCCAGCTTTTGATTCGGATCGAGGACAATGGACCGGGCCTGACCGAGGATGATGCCCGCAAAGTGTTGCGCCGCGGTGTCAGGCTCGACGAGAAAACGCCGGGAAGCGGGCTGGGGCTGGATATCGTCAAGGAACTGGTTGATGTCTACGGCGGAAGTCTTGAGCTCAAGCGCTCTGCGCTTGGCGGGCTTCTGGTCGAATTGCGCCTTCCCGCCGCGCGGGCGGGAGGCACGATTCGGTCGTCCGCGGCCTGACGCACTTTCGCCGCAATGGCTCAACAAGTACCGATCGAACGCTGATAAGGTCCATAACGATGAATCGCTTTGCCCTGTTTGCCACGCCTATCCTTGCTCTGGCGCTTGCCGGATGTTCCAGCACCGGTACAAGCCAGGTGGCGCAGGCTCCGGTCGTCGTCGCACCGGCACCGGTCGTGACGCAGCCGATAATGCCGAGCACGGCTCAGACGACCCAGCAGGCGCGCCTGACGACGAGTATTTCGAATGGTTTCGTCGATCCTGCCGCGCTTGCCGTGATGACGGCCAAGGACTCGAACGAAGCCAATAGCGCTCAGTTCTACGCTCTCCAGTTTGGCCGTCCGGGCGCGCCGCGCCAGTGGGCTGGCGATAAGGGCACGACGGGTTCGGTTGCAGTTGGCCCCTATGTCCGCGTTAACAATCTCGATTGCCGCGACTTTACCCACACCGTGAAGGTCAACGGTCAGGACTACGTCAAGAAGGGCACCGCCTGCCGCGAGCAGACGGGCAATTGGAACGTTGTTCAGGGCGCTGCATAAACTCAAGTCAATCCATGCCCGACATGGATTGTTTACCTGCGCTCGGTACGCTGTCAGTCAGATTTCCTTTTGACTGACAGCCCCATGACACAGCTCGCCAACCGCGTGGACACCGTTGCGCCGGCTTCTGGCAAACCGCGCGCCACTTCTCAAACTGCCGGCCCCTTCGGTGGTTTGATCGATTCCGTTCTCGTCTACGAGCCGGTGCTCGAGACTTTCCAGGGCTCGGTGCCCTTCACTTCTGCCCAGTCCATCTGGACATGGGTAACCCGAGATCTCTGCAATGATATTTTCCCAGCGGACCGTATGGCGGCTGGAAATGTAACGGCAGCGGAGGTTGAAGCCGCAATCCCCGAAATGCTTGGCCGCGTGAAAGCTGCGGTGGCGCAAGGGCAGGCCGATGTCGAAGGTGCTCGGCGCCTCGCGGCTCACGTTGGCGGCGATGACGCGCGTCTGCACCTGCCAGCTGTGATGCTTGCACTGCGCAACCGTGCGCTACTCGCCAAGGCACAGGCTTTTGGCAAGGCTGCCAATTCCATTTCCGATGAGGCAGCACTTGCCGCTGCCATTAAGGCGATGCCGCTGCAGGAGCCAGCTTTGGCCGCGCTGGTTTTTCAAGCTGCGCTCGGGCAGGTGGCCAACCCGACCAATCTTGTTCTCGCCGCTATCAAATTGTCCGGTGCGGCAACGGAAGTGTCGGTTCGACGCGCCGGACTAGGGCCGCTGCTCGATGCCTATATCGCGCATGCGCAGAACCAGTTGCGGTTCTTCGAGGGCGTTGGGCCATTCCCCGATGTCGATCTCATCTGCCGTGCGCTCGAACGCTTCCACAAGCTTGTCCGGTCGCTCACAGGCTACCTCGAATTCTCACGCGGCAGCCAAGCGACGGCGACGCTCTCGGCGATCACCAAGCATGTCTCTGACCGGCTCGAGCCGCGGCTCAAGGAGGTCGTAACCGACCTCAACCAAGCTATGCGTAGACGCGAAGGTGCGGACCGGCTCGATACCGACAAGCTCTTTGCGGCGGTGGGCGGGATTTTCCTTCTCGCCACGGTGCGGGACTGCCGCGATTCGCTGGCGCTGAATTCGGTATTCGAGCAGGCCTGGAACCAGTCTGGGCAGGCGCTCGAAATCCACATCCAGCGCACCATGGACACTTTTAAACAGAACCCGGAAGACGCCAACACGATCGCGCGGCTCGATGCGGTGATTCAGATGGCCCACGTGCGGTTCTCGCCGGACTATGCGGAAACGCTCAAGCGGGCACGGCACGCGGTGGAAAAGCGCGCCTAGCCTCTGACCTCGGCCGGGAATGCCTGGCCGAGGTCGCGCACCAAGACCTTGGCACCCGGCTGCGCCTGCGCCTTTGCGATCAGCACTTCGATCTGTTCATCCCGCATTCTGAGGACGACGCCCACTGCGCGCAGCGGATCGGTCGTGTCATGGTCAAGAAAGACTAGGGCACCGCTGTCGATCCTGCGCGCATCGGTTTGAGCGAGATGGGTCAGGACAGCATCCGGGCCGAAACGATCGTGAAGATAAGGCGGAATCGGTGGCACATCGGCAGAGGTGACGGGAGCTTTGGTCTCGCTTGTGGCCAGCGGGATGAGGGCCACACGCTCTTGGGCGACAACGCCGGCGGACTCGGGCGGAATGAGACTTATGGCAACGCCAGACGAAATCGCTGCGATCGAGAGCGGCTGGGGGGATTCGGCCAGCATGCCGGCGTTGCTGCCCGAGGGGTTCTGAAGGCTCGATACCCAATGGCGTCGTCTAGGAGTGGGGCGCAGCACAAGCGTTGCTTCGGCATCGAGATAAGCAAGGCTGGTCGCCGTGTGCGTTTCGGATGCGCTCATCTGCCGATCGGGCGTCTCATAGAGCGCGGGAATGATAGGATCATCCACACCAGCGCCTTTACGGCTCAGGAGTTGATCGATCGCGGCCATCCCGCTCGTCGTACAGCCGCGGCGGGTCAAATAGCCAGCGGCGGCGCCGGCAAGCGCGATGCCTTCGAGAGTGCCGACCGGTTCGAGGCGCTGCGTTGTCGTATTCCAGCGGCTATGGCCGCCGGCCATATGCCAAAGCGTGAGATCGGGCTGCCAACCACCGCTGAGAATCAGACGATCGACGCTGACCGGCTCGCCATGGGGCAGGTCGATTGAGAGCCGACCATCATTGGTGCCGATGGCACTTGGTACGGTACCGGGGAAGAGGCGGAAGCCATACGCCTTGCAGAATTCGATATAGCGGGAGTTCGCCTGGTCGCGGCCATCGGTAATGCGATCGAGTTGGATGCCGGTCTCGGCAAGGAGCGTTGCCAACCGATAAGCGGGATTGGCGGAGGTCGACACCATGAAAGAATGGCCTGGCCAGATGCCATAGCGCCGCGCTAGCTCGAAGGCTTCCTGAGCCCCGATCACACCGGGCCGACGATTGCCGGGGATCACGGGCAGGCGTTCGATGGCCCCGGTGGCGATGACGATGTGCCGGGCAGGCAGATCGAGAACGCAGCTTGTGATCGGATCGGCCGCAATCTCAACCTGATGGGCACGTACGAGGCCCGGGGCGATGGCAAAAACCTCGCAATGGGTGCGAACGGCGATGGCGGGGCTGGCTTTGATCTCAGTGGTCAAAAGTCCGATTTGATCTTCGGGTGTCGCGTCGCCGTCCTGCGTGCCGAAAAGGCCGGAGTGGCCGCCGAGCAAAGGACTGGCTTCGATCAGAGCGACAGACAGGCCGGCATGGGCGGCTGCCAGCGCGGCACTCATGCCAGCAACGCCGCCGCCGATGACGAGCACATCGGTGGCAGGTTGGCGCTCGCCGATCTGGGTCAGCCAGGGACGGATTAGGCTGCGGCCATGGTCGTCGATGTTGAGCCCTAGCGTGCGACCGGGCTGGAAGAGGCGGGTCAGCATGCCAGAGCGTTTTGCAGGTGCAACAAATTGCAAATCCGCAGCACGCCGGGCCGGGACCCGGTCCATGGGAAGCGCCTGATCGAGCGTGGCGCCGACAGGCGCGATGGCGGGCACTGCGCCATGGCGGAGGCCGATTGGTTGACCTTGATGGAAGCCGATTGTGTCGACACCGGATGCGAGCAGCGCAGTGAGCACCGTGTCGCCTTCAAACGCAGAAACCATGCGGCCAGCGAGACGGAACTCGATCGGCCGCTTGCGGTCGATTTCAGAGCCGGCAAAGCCTTTGGCGGTCGTGGCCGGCAGGCGGCTGATTTGGGGTCTCATGCGGCGTCCCCGATGCTTGGCGCAAACTCGGCAACAGCTCGCCTTTCATTTAGGGGAGCATGCGCCTCGCACCATGCGGCTTCTGCATCCTTAGCCTCACCGATTAGCCAGCGCGCCAGCATCGGCGCCATGAAAGCACCGGTGGGCCCTAAGGTGCCGAGAACAACAGGCGCGTCTCTCGAGATGGCGCCCATTACAGGCGCGCCGTCCGCACTGATGAGACCTTCAAAGCCGGATTGGCCGATTTGCTGGGTGACGCCCTTGTCCGCCAGCATTTGAGCGAGACGTGAAGAGAAAGAAGCGAGGGTACCAGGTCCGAACGCGGCAACGTTGCTGCCGTGGACCTGCGTCAGGGTGAGGCCGCTATCAAGGCTGATCATGACATCGCTGGCCAAACGCTCGCCTGCTGCCGTCAGAATGCTGGCATGTGGGCGCCGTTGCAGCGGCGCTGGCCATTGTTCGGCTGCGAGGTGCCAGATAACCGCGGCGTCGTCGATGAGGATGGATCGCGCGGCGTGAATGGTTTCATCGGCTTGAATAAGATCCGCGCTGCCGTCTGGATGAAGTCTCGCATGTTCAGGAGTGACGCGGGACACGTTGAGGCCGGTGAGCCACTTTTCCAGCGAGCCAAGCAGAGTAGGCCGATCAATCATCAAGGCGTCGCCCAAGCGGAGGGCGGCACGATCAGATCCAGTTTTCGACGTGGCGACTCGATCGGCAAGGATGCCGTAGGCACGTGCCATCTGCGCAATATGACCGAGCGCCTCTTTGCCTTGCTGGTTGTCAGCGAAGAGCATGGGATCGAGCCGGCGAAGAGCTGAACGGCCACCTATGCGCGTCAGCAGTTTCTGCGTTTCGGGGCTAAGTGCTTTGAGGAGCGACCAGGTCTGGGGGCGCGTCAGCGGCGCGACCGACAGATCAAGGCTCCGTGGCAGGCGGTAGCGCGCTTCGGGTTCTGCGACTTGTACGACTGTCTTGCCATGCCGGTCGACGAGTAGGCCCGCAATGAGACCTGCTAAAGGGCTGG
>CAJYKO010000476.1 GCA_913775215.1 uncultured Devosia sp.
GCGGCCCGAAGCGATGATGCGCTCGAGGAATTTTTGGGTGCGCGGATTTTCCGGATTGGAGAAGAGGCTCTGGGGGTGGCCCTCTTCGATGATGCGGCCGGCATCGAGGAAGCAGACGCGATCGGCAACATCGCGAGCGAAGGCCATTTCGTGGGTTACGATGACCATTGTCATGCCTTGGGTCTTTAGATCGCGGATGATCTTTAAAACCTCGCCGATCAGCTCGGGATCGAGCGCAGCGGTGACTTCATCGAGCAGCAGGACTTCTGGGTCGGTTGCGAGTGAGCGGATGACCGCGACGCGTTGCTGCTGGCCGCCTGAAAGTTGCTCGGGATAGGACTTGGCATATTGGCCGAGGCCGAAGAGGTTGAGGAGCTTTTTTGCGGTTTCTTCGGCTTCGGCGCGCTGGCGGCCGTGAACGCGGACAGGCGCTAGGGTGATATTGTCCAGCACGGTCAGGTGCGGGAAGAGATTATAGGCCTGGAAGACGATGCCGATGCGCTTGTAGAGCCCGGTGCGGCCGAAGCTTTCGTCATAGATGTCCGTTCCATCGAGGCGGACATTTCCTTCGTCGAACTCAGTCAGGCCATTGATGCAGCGGAGCAGCGTCGACTTGCCGGAGCCGGAGGCGCCGATGAGGCAGACGACCTCGTGGGGTGCGACGGAGAGGTCGATCCCATCCAGCACCAGGCGCTCGCCATAGTATTTGGTGAGCTTGTCGATCTCTATTCGATTCATACCGGAGCGCTTTCAGAAAAAGTGCGAAGCGGTTTTTCGGTTCGAAAGCGAGACAAAACAAACATACTACAAGGCACTCTGAAGACGTCGTTGCCGATCGCGGCGGGCAACATAATCGGTGAGCCGGGCCATGGGGATGGTGGCGATGAGGAAGAGGATGGCGGCAACGACGAGGGATGAATAATTGAAGGTGCGGGCCGTATAAATCTGCGCCTCGCGTACCGCATCTCGGACGCCGAGCACCGAGAGCAGTGCAACGTCTTTCTGCAGGGCGACGACGAGATTGAGCATGGCCGGGACAACGTTGCGGATGGCTTGCGGCAAGATGGCGTAGCGCAGGGTCTGCCACTGGGTGAGACCCAGGGCCTTGGCGGCCATGCCTTGCCCTTCGTGCACAGCCTCGATGCCGGAGCGATAGACCTCGGTGGCGTAGGCCGAATAGCTCAGGACCAGAGCGACGCCGCCCCAGAAGAGACCATTATTGGGCAGGCCCGGCAGATTGAGCGCCGGAATGCCGAAGCCGAAGAGCAGGACGAGAAGCAGCGCCGGCAGGCCGCGGAAAAGATCGACATAGAGGATGGCAAAGACACGCAAAGGCGCGAAGAAGGGGCCGCTCATGGCGCGGAATATCGCCAGAACCAGGGCCCAGACACCGATGCAGACAAGGCTGACGACCCAGATCTGAAGGCTGACGAGGAAGCCGCGTGCGACGCCAGGCGCCGATGCGGCCATGGCTTCGAGACTGAAGAATTGAGCCTGGATTCGCGGCCATTGTTCGGCGGAGCCGACGAAATAGGCCACGGCACCGAATACCAGGAGGACGCTGACCAAACTAATAAGGACCGGCGCGAGCCGATCCTTGAGTGCGATCTTCCGGCGCCCATTGCCGGGTCGTCTCGTCATTGGCTGATCACCGGAATATTTGGATCGGCAACGAGGTATTTTTGGACGAGCGCGTCGATGGTGCCGTTGTCGCGAATGGCGGCGAGGCCTTCGTTGATCCAAGGCACGATCGGATTGCCCGAGGCGAACAGAAGACCGAGGCCTTCGTCGTTCGGGTCCTTTGGGAGGATCGCCGTAATCTTGGCTTCCGGCACCTGGACGGCCGTTGCGTAAAGCGCAGTTGGCAGTGCTGCGATGGTCGCGTCGATCTGACCGCCCTGGAGAGCCTGGAAGACGCCGGCCTGATCGTCATAGACGGCGGCATTGTCAATGCCGAGCACGTTGGTCACATAGTCAAAATCGGTGGTGCCGACAGCGACACCCCAGCGCGCCTGCTTGAGATCGGCGAAGGACTTTGCACTGGCGACCGTTGAATCCGGCAGCGCGATGACGGCCTTGTCCGACTGATAATAGACGTCGGAGAAGGTCGCGACTTTCGCGCGATCCGGCGTGACCGAAATCTGCTGGATCGAGAAATCGTAGTTCTTGGGACCGGGCGCAATGGCGCCATCGAAGGTCACGTCGACCCAGACGACATCGTCGCGCTTGAAGCCAAGCTGTTCGGCAAGGGCATAGACCAGCGCGGCTTCAAAGCCTTCGCCCGATTCCGGGTTGTTATCGAGGACCCAAGGCGGATAGCTCGGCTCGGAGGTGCTGACTGTCAGCTTGCCGGGCGTAAAAAGCCGCGGGTCGTTCGGCGTATTCTCCTGCGCAAAGGCAGGCATGACCAGTGCGATTGCTGCCAAAAGGCCGGCGACAATCACATTATGCTTCTGAGCCATAGTTACTCTCATCGAGTCGTGTTTCGCCCGGCGGTGACGGAAACATGCCCTATCCACCAAGCCCCGCATTGAAATTTACCGACAATCGGCCGGAGCGCCAGCCACATAATTGCAAATTTGTGAAGGTGCGGGGTCGTTCATTGCGGGCGGAGGCTCGTGCGTAAAAACCTCGCGCCCGCATTTTCATCTCATCAATCGAAAAGCGGCTGCAGCACCATTTCCGGGACCTTGACCAAGCCCTTGTCCGTGATGCGGATTTCCGGGATGACCGAGAGCGGGATAAGGTTGAAGCCCATATAGGGAATGGTGCAGCCGACTTGCGCCCACGCGGATTTGAGGAGACGATTTTCGGCCGCGACCTCGTGCACGCGCTTGTCGGAAATCAGACCTGCGACTGGCAGGGCGACGAAGGCAAGGACTTTGCCCTCCTGCACGACGACCACACCACCGTTCGAGGCCTCGATCGTATCGAGAGCAAGCTGCATGTCGGCTTCGTTGGTGCCGGCAAGGATGATGTTGTGGCTGTCGTGACCAACACTGGAGCCTACCGCGCCATTCTTGATGCCGAAATCGTGGAGAAGACCATGCGCGATGCCGCCATTGGACTTGCCATGGCGCTCGATGACGGTGACGAAGCTGAGATTGTCACGCTCGAGGATCGTGGCCCAATCATTGGCCGGAGCGATTTCGACCTTGCGGTGCGGTAGGACGATACCCGGCATTTCAATACCGATGGCATTGGCGGTGACGCAGGCAGAAGGTAGCTCGGGGATGAGCTTGAGGTTTTTGGGAAGGTGGACGGTGTTGTAGGCCGCCTCGGGATAGCGATAGCGCTGGTTGAGGGTCTCTTCGAACAAAGGCGTGACCTTGCGGTCTTCGACCATGAGTTCGCCGCCATACCAGGTGTTGACGGGTTTCAGGTCATCGTCGAGGAGGACGAGATCCGCGCGACGACCGCCGCCGAGGCCGCCGATTTCGTCACCCATGCCGAAGCGGGTGGCGCCGTGGAGCGAGCCCATGGACCAGGCCTGTTCGGGGCTAACGCCGCAGCGGATGGCTTC
>CAJYKO010000477.1 GCA_913775215.1 uncultured Devosia sp.
GTGCTGATGCCGCCGCTCGCACGCCCCTTATTCCTCTCCCCATCGGGGAGAGGGTGGCCGGAGCGAAGCGGAGGTCGGGCGAGGGGGAGCCATCGATGACGCGCAAAATAGCTTCCAGTACGCCATCACGATTGCCCAGCACTTCAGTGTTCCAGAACCGAAGTACCCCGTATCCTTCCGCAGTCAGATACGTCGTTCGACGGAGGTCATTTGCGTTTTCGGCATGCTGCCCGCCATCCAACTCGACGATCAATGCCGCTTCCCGGCAGGCAAAGTCTGTGATGTATGGCCCGACAGGAAATTGCCGCACAAACTTCCAGCCATTAAGCCCGCGATTGCGCAGCACATACCAAAGCCGGTTCTCGGCATCGGTCGCGTTTCGGCGCAATTGACGCGGTCTTATGCTCATCGGCGCGACCCCTCATCCGCCCCAATCGGGGCACCTTCTCCCCGATGGGGAGAAGAACCACTAAGCATGTGCCCTCTTTCCTCTCCCCATTGGGGAGAGGTGGCTTGGCAAAGCCAAGTCGGTGAGGGGAAGCTATCGAGGTTCATGGACCTCACTCCACAATCTCCGCCGTCTCCACCACCGCATGGAACAGCACATCACACCCGGCCGCCGCCCATTCCATCGAAATCTCTTCCGCCTCGTTGTGGCTCAAGCCCCCCACACACGGACACATGACCATCGTCGCTGGCGCGACCTTCGCCGCCCAGCACGCATCGTGCCCGGCGCCGGAAATGATGTTCATGTGCGAATAGCCAAGTTTCTCCGCCGCCGAGCGCACGCGGCCGACCAGCGTCGGATCGAAGGTGACGGGATCAAAGTGCCCCACGGCCTCGACCGAACACCCAACCCCGAGTTCCGCGCAGATCTCGGCCGCCTTGGCCTCGATCGTCGCGCGCATGCGGTCGAGCTTTTCCTGGCTCGGCGTCCTGAGGTCGACGGTAAACACCACCGTGCCCGGCAAGACGTTTCGCGAGTTCGGCGAAAATTTCACTTGGCCCACACCCGCGACGGCGCCCGGCTGTTCACTCATTGCGATTGCCTGCACGGCCTCAAAAATCCGCGCCATGGCGAGCCCGGCATTGACGCGCATGGTCATCGGCGTCGAGCCGGTATGGGCTTCCTTGCCCGTCAGTGTGAATTCAAGCCACCACAGCCCTTGGCAATGGGTGACGACGCCGATCTGCTTGTCCTCCGCCTCGAGGATCGGCCCCTGCTCGATGTGATATTCGAAATAGGCATGCATTTTTCGCGCGCCCACCTCTTCATCGCCCACCCAGCCGATGCGCTTCAATTCATCGCCAAAAAGCTTCCCGTCCATGTCCTTGCGGCCATAGGCATAGTCGAGGCTGTGGACGCCGGCGAAGACGCCGGACGCGACCATGGCCGGCGCAAAGCGCGCACCTTCCTCATTGGTCCAGTTGGTCACGACGATCGGGTGCTTGGTCTTGATCCCCAGGTCATTCATCGAGCGCACGACCTCGAGCCCGGCGAGAACACCGAGCACCCCGTCATACTTCCCGCCCGTCGGCTGCGTATCGAGATGGCTCCCGATATAGACCGGTAGTGCATCCGGGTCCGTCCCCGGCCGCGTCATGAACATGGTGCCCATCTTGTCGACGCCCATGGTCAGCCCCGCGTCCTCGCACCAGCGCTGGAACAGTTCGCGGCCTTCCTTGTCGCTATCGGTCAGCGTCTGCCGGTTGTTCCCGCCCGCGACCCCCGGCCCGATCTTGGCCATGTCCATCAGGCTCTCCCAGAGCCGGTCGCCATTGATCCGAAGGTTTTCGCCGGGAGAGGTCATTTTTCGCTCGTTCGTCTCGTGGTCAAAGAAAAGGCCCCGCCATCGCAGCGCGAAGGCAGGGCCAGAATGCTATTTAAGGCTCGGGAAGGTGAATTCCGCGCCACCCTTGATGCCGGCAGGCCAGCGGGTGGTGACGGTTTTGAGCCGCGTATAGAAGTGAATGCCCTCGGGCCCATAGATGGAGTGGTCGCCAAAAAGGCTCCGCTTCCAGCCGCCAAAGCTGTGATAGGCGACCGGCACCGGGATCGGCACGTTGATGCCTACCATCCCGACTTCGATCTTGTCGGCAAATTCGCGCGCCGCGTCGCCATCGCGGGTGAAGATCGCCGTACCATTGGCATATTCGTGTCCATGGATCAGATCGACGGCGTCCTTAAAACTGTCGCGCCGCACCACCGAGAGCACCGGTCCAAAGATCTCTTCCTTGTAGATCTTCATATCCGGCTCGACATTGTCGAACAGCGTGCCGCCGACATAATAGCCGTTCTCATAGCCCTGCAGCTTGAACCCGCGCCCGTCGACAACAAGCGAAGCGCCTTCTTCGACCCCTGAATCGATATATCCAAGAATCTTGTCGCGGTGCATCTTGGTGACCACCGGACCCATTTCCGCGTCCTTGTCGGTCGCCGGCCCGATTTTCAGCGCTTCGACGCGCGGCTTAAGCTTCGCAACCAGCGCATCCGCCGTTGCCTTGCCCACCGGCACCGCTACCGAAATCGCCATGCAGCGCTCGCCGGCCGAGCCGTAGCCTGCGCCCATCAGTGCGTCGGCCGCCTGGTCGAGATCGGCATCGGGCATGATGATCATATGGTTCTTGGCGCCGCCGAGCGCCTGCACGCGCTTACCCGCCTGGGTCCCGCGCTGATAGACATATTCGGCAATCGGTGTCGAGCCGACGAAGGAGACGGCCTTGATATCGGGGTGATCCAAAATCCCGTCGACCATTTCCTTGTCGCCATGGATGACGTTGAGAATGCCCTCGGGAAGCCCGGCTTCCATGAAGAGGTTCCAGGCCAGCATCGGCGCCGACGGATCGCGCTCG
>CAJYKO010000478.1 GCA_913775215.1 uncultured Devosia sp.
CCGTATCGCGTATAAAGCCGATGCGCCTCGGCCATGCCTTCACCCGTGCCGGTTTCGAGCATGACGACTCCCATGCCGCGTTCCCGCGCCAGTTCGACGATTCGCTCCAGCAATTGCCGACCGACACGCTGTCCGCGCACCTCCGGCACGGTATACATGCGCTTGACCTCGCCGAGATCAGGCCCATGTGCCTTGAGCGCACCCATGCCAACGGCACTGCCTGCCTCGTCCCGCGCCACGAACAGCGTCGTGTCGCTATCGGCCATCTGCTCGACAGTCATCTTGAACTGGAATTCGATCGGAGACAGCGGCAGCAAATGCGCATTCAGCCGAGCGACAAGCGCGCGGACATCGTCCTGCAACGGCGTCTCGATGGCGATCGAAATCGCCATTATTCGACCACCTTGGGCACCATGAAGAAATTGTCTTCCGTCAACGGCGCATTCTTGACGATCTGCTCTGGATAGGACCCATCAGTCACCACGTCATCGCGGCGGCGCAACTGCATCGGCGTGACGGACGTCATCGGCTCGACGCCATCGACATTCACTTCACCAAGTTGCTCGACGAAACCGAGGATTGCATTGAGCTCGTCCTGATAGCCAGCGACTTCCCCTTCCTCGATACGGATACGGGCAAGGCGCCCGATGCGCTTGACGGTGGCGGCGTCGACAGACATGGCAAACTCCAGCGAATAAGGCCTTCTTTGCCGCGTTATTAGCAATGCAGCACGGCAAAAGACAATGAAAATGCCTTATGCCAGAGATCAGACTTCCACAGCCAATCCACGCTCGAGCGCTATAAGGCCCGCGCCGTCGAGACGGTCACGCAATACTGCGAAAGCCGCATCGACCTCGGACTCACTCCCAGCCAGGGCAATCAACCGCGGCGCTGCCCGCTCCAAAAGTGCCAAACCGCGCTCCGCCAGCCCGTCGCCAATCAGCACAACCACCGCCTGCCCGAACCAACGCCCGGTTGCGGCAAAATCCTCCCGTGCCAAAACCAGTGGCGCCTCCCCATCCGCATCGACCACCAGCGCCCCCTGCCCGAGCCCAACTACCTCCGGCCCCCGCATCGCGTCATCGGCTTCCAACATCCGCAACGGCACGCGCGGCCTCCAGTCCCCCACCACCTCGATCGCCTGAAATGCAACGACTCGATCAGCCCCACTCACCAGTTCGGCACGATCGACTCCGACTAGGGCCCCGTCATTCTCCACGACAAGAATCGCTCCGCCCGCATGAATGCGAAAGGTGCCGTTGCCGAACCAGGTGAGTTTCATCGATCAGTCCCATCGCCAAAATCTGCCTATAAGCCTATAGGACAGACAAAGATCGAGCCGCGAGCCCCATGTGACCGAGACCGACCCCTTAGCCGCCATTCCTACCTCTGGAAAAATCCTCGGCCTTGACCTTGGTACGAAAACCATCGGCGTCGCGGTGTCCGACGCCATGCGCTATTCAGCCAGCCCGCTCGAAACCATCAAGCGCACCAAATTCACTCAGGACGCCGAGCGCATCATCGCGCTTGTGGCTGAAAACAACGCTGTGGCTCTCATCCTCGGCCTGCCGCTCAACATGGATGGATCTGAAGGCCCCCGCGTCCAGTCCACCCGCGCTTTCGCCCGCAATCTCAGCCAGAAACTCGATCTTCCGATCGCCTTTTGGGACGAGCGTCTTTCGACCTCTGCCGTCACCCGCATGATGATCGAAGCCGATCTCCGCCGCGACCGCCGCGCCGAGGTCGTCGACAAACTCGCCGCCAGTTACATCCTGCAAGGCGCACTGGATCGGCTGCGTCGTCCATAAGCGTTGAAAACAGACTCAACCCTTGCCCCGCGCGCCCCCCTCGGCTAGACCGCAGCAAATCTGAAGGGATCCGCGCATGGCCGATACGCCCGCCCGCACCTCCGGCGACTTTCCCCCGTTCCGCCAACGACACCTGATTTCCATTGCTGATCTCAAGCAACACGAAATCATCGACCTCCTGGACCGCGCCGAGCGCATGGTTCCGGTCAGTCGGCAGGAGCGAAAATCGCTCCCGACGCTCTCTGGCAAGACCCAGATCAACTTGTTCTTCGAGCCATCGACGCGGACCCAGTCCTCGTTCGAGATCGCCGGCAAACGCCTTGGCGCCCTTGTCGTCAACATGTCGGTGAAAACGTCGTCGGTCTCCAAGGGCGAAACCCTCGTCGACACCGCCGCCACGCTCAATGCCATGCGCCCCGACGTATTGGTCGTTCGCCACGGTGCCGCCGGCGCCGTGGAACTCCTTTCCCAAAAAGTCGGCTGCTCCGTCATCAATGCCGGCGACGGCGCCCATGAGCATCCGACCCAAGCTCTTCTCGATGCGCTGACCATCCGACGCCACAAAGGCCGTATCTCGGGCCTCACTGTCGCTATCTGCGGCGACATCGCCAATTCTCGCGTTGCCCGCTCCAATCTTTTGCTGCTCGGCGCGCTCCACGTGCGCACCCGCGTCATCGCCCCACGCAATCTGCTTCCAGCCGGTATCGAACACCTCGCCACCGAAGTTTTCACCGACATGGAAGAAGGCCTAAAGGGCGTCGACGTCGTCATGATGTTGCGCCTGCAGCACGAGCGTGCCAGCGGCAAGATGATCCCCTCGGTCCGCGAATATTACCGCTTCTACGGCCTTGATGCCGAAAAGCTGGCTTTCGCCAATCCCGATGCCATCGTCATGCATCCAGGCCCCATGAACCGTGGCGTCGAGATCGATCCCGCTATCGCCGATGGTTCGCGGTCGGTCATCACCGATCAGGTCGAAATGGGCGTTGCCGTCCGCATGGCCGTCCTCGACGCGCTGCTTTCGGGAGATCAGGCATGACCAAACCGCTCCTCATCGAAAACGCCCGCATCGTCGATCCCGCCTCGGGCACCGACCAGCGCGGCGCCGTCCTCATTGAAAACGGCCGGATCAGCGATCTCGCTCTCGGCGGCCCCGTCGGTGTTCCCGACGATGCCGAAGTCATCAACGCAAACGGCCTCGTCCTTGCCCCGGGCCTCATCGACATGCGCGTCTTCACCGGCGAGCCCGGCTGGGAATATCGCGAAACCCTCGCATCGGCCGGCGAAGCCGCCGCGGCCGGTGGCGTCACCTCCTTCGTAATGATGCCCAACACCATGCCGGCAGTGGACGATGGCGCCGTGGTGGATTTCTTGGTCCGTCGCGCCAAGGCCACCTCGAAGGTCAACGTCCTTCCTGCGGCCGGCATCACCAAAAGCCTGGCTGGCAAGGACCTAACCGAATTCGGTCTCATGCGCGAAGCCGGTGCGGTCTGCCTCTCCGATGGCCGCAATTCCATCCAGTCGACCGCGCTTCTGCGAACCGCCATGTCCTACGCCGCCAATTTTGACATGACGATCGTCCACCACACGGTCGATATGAGCCTTGCCGGCGAAGGCGTGATGAACGACGGTCTTTTTGCAACCGTCCTCGGCCTCAAAGGTATTCCCCGCGAAGCCGAAACCATCCCGCTCTCGCGCGATCTGCAGCTCGCGGCACTGACCGGTGTCCGCTACCATGCCGCTCAGATTTCAACCGAAGGGTCAGTCGAGATCGTCGCGGCCGCAAAAAAGCGTAACGCGCGCGTTACCGCTGGCATATCGATCAACAATCTCTGCCTCAACGAAAACGACATTGGCCGCTACCGCACCTACTTCAAGCTCGGCACGCCCTTGCGCTCAGAGGACGATCGACGCGCGGTCATCGAAGGTCTGCGCTCGGGCGTGATCGACACGATCCATTCCGATCATGATCCGCAGGATAGTGAAGTGAAGCGCCAGCCATTCGCCGAAGCCTCCATCGGCGCCATCGGCCTCGAAACCCTGCTCGCTGCCGCGCTGCGCCTCGTCCATTCCGACGACGTGCCCCTGCTTACGGTCCTAAAGGCAATGACGAGCCGCCCCGCAGAAATCCTCGGCCTCGAAGCCGGTCGTATTGCCAAGGACGCCCCAGCGGACCTGATCCTCGTTGATCTCGACTACCCCTGGCAAGTCGACGAAAAGCAGCTTCGCTCGCGCTCACGCAATACCAGTTTCGAAAACGCACGCCTTGCCGGCAAGGTGATGCGGACCATCGTCGGCGGCGAAACGGTATTTTTGCATAAGGACTAAGCGCCGGCCTGCCGGACACGCACCAAGCACCTATCTTGCGGCACGGGAGGCAACCAGCTTCCCGTGCTTTTTCTTTCATGGTGTTCCCAATGACGCTGTCCATGTATTCGGCCTCGGTGCCGGTCTTTTCGCGCATGCTCAAAAACCTGCTGGCCGTTTTCGAGAAGGCCGAAGCCTATGCTGCCGAGCAGAACATCGACCTGCAGACCTTCGTCGAAACCTGCCTTGCGCCCGATATGACCCCGCTGAGTGGGCAGGTGCAGATCGCTACCGATGGCGCCGAGGGCGTCTCGTCGCGCCTTGCCGGCAAGCCGCTGCCGAGCTGGCCGGATGACGAAAAAACCTTTGCCGAACTCAAGCAACGCCTGCAAAAGGCCATCGAGTACCTCGCGACCTTCTCGCCGGAAGACTTCGTCGGCTCCGACGACCGCAAGGTTACCATCAAGATCAACGGCCAGGACACCGAGCTGACCGGCGAGACCTATCTCCTCAATCGCGGACTGCCGAATTTCTATTTCCATGTGGCGACGGCCTACGACATCCTCCGCCACAAAGGTGTGCCGATCGGCTAGAAGGATTATCCGGGCTGACGGCCGCAAGCACCTGACCCAACCGAATCCGCCACTGCGAATTCGGTGCGCCCTTCGGGCAAGACGAGCAAGGCAGAGCCGCAAATTCTAAGGAGGAATTCACGGCCTACTCTTGCCCCCTCCCCGCTCGGACGCTAATCCTTTGCTAACGAGGGAGAAATCATGCCGAACGAATTCCTGCCATTCATTCTGGCGCTTGCGCTCGGGTATCTCTTCGGTTCCATCCCTTTTGGCCTCATTCTCACCCGCGCCGCCGGCCTTGGCGATATTCGCAACATCGGCTCGGGCAATATCGGCGCGACTAATGTGCTGCGCACCGGCAACAAGAAAGTTGCGGCAGCAACTCTCGTGCTCGATGCCTTCAAAGCCGTGGCACCCGTTCTCATCGCCCGCTACTTTTGGGGTGAAGAGCCGGCCATGTTGGCGGCGGTGGGCGCGTTTCTTGGTCATTGCTTCCCGGTTTGGCTTGGCTTCAAGGGCGGCAAGGGTGTGGCCGTGATGATCGGCTCGCTGCTCGCGCTTGCCTGGCCCGTCGGGCTGATCTTCTGCGCGGTCTGGCTGCTTATTGCATTTACCCGCAAAATTTCCTCGCTCTCCGCGCTCACCGCCGCCGCCACGGCGCCGATTTTCGCCTATGTCCTTGGCAACGACCGTCTTGCGGTCACCGTGCTCTTTCTCGCTCTGCTCCTCTTCTTCCAACACCGCGAAAACATTGCGCGCTTGCTCAAAGGCACCGAGCCGCGTATCGGCGGCGATAAGAAGGCCGCATGATTTTGGGAGCCGGTGTGACGCAAAAGCTCACGCCGGCCCAACGCCTCGCCTGGCTGCGTCTGGCGCGCAGCGACAATGTCGGTCCCGCCACCTTCCGCCAGTTGCTCAATCGTTTCGGCTCTGCCGAAGCCGCCCTAGAAGCCTTGCCCGGTCTTCTCCGCAATACTGGCCGCCCTGCCCGCATCACGAGCCTGACCCAGGCCGAAGACGAAATCGCAGCCCTCCAGAGATGGGGTGCCCGCGTCGTCGCCATGGGTGAAGACGATTACCCCAGGCACCTGACTCACATTCATGGCGCCCCACCTGTGATTACGCTGGTTGGAGGCGCTGATCTCGACTGGCAACAAACAGTTGCCATCGTCGGCGCGAGGAACGCCTCGGCAGAGATCGGAAGAGCGTCGTGTAGGGAAAGAGTGT